>MGVB01000015.1:16707-18414 GCA_001800275.1 Elusimicrobia bacterium RIFOXYA12_FULL_57_11 | reverse complement strand
AGGGGCAGGAAAGCCAGCAGTTTTACGGTGCCGGAAAAACCAGTGCGCGTTCTTTCTTCCATGGCGGAGGGCTTGGGCCGACCGGCGGCGGACGGGGTTATTTAAGGGCTTTAAGGTACGAACGGTAGAACGCCTGCAGTTCGCTGTCGGCGTCCTGGAATTCCAGCACGTGCTTCTTGCAGCCGCGGCGGGAACATATCTGCACCTGGCCGCCCGCCTTGAGTTCAAAAGCGATCATCTGCGAGCTGCAGGCGTCGCATTTGCGGGTGCTCTTGAGGTCCGCCTTGCAGTGGGGGCAGCGGAAGCCGGCCACTTTACCCACAGGCATGGTAAGTTCGGTCTCGATCTTGTAGCTGCCGTAAAGAGAGCTCATGTAAAGCGGGGCATGCTTGCCGGCATAGGTCAGGTTGACCTCTATGGACGCCGCGCTGTCGAGCTTTTTGCCGGAATTCATCAATGATTCGCCGCAATGCGGACATTTAACGAGAACGCTTACCATAAAAACCTCCAGAAGCACACAAGCTAGGCTGCCAGGCGGCACCGCCGCGGACGAACGATATGATATCAAATTATCGCTGAGTTTCCCTTGGTCCGGGGGTCCGCTGGGACAGGGTTCTCAAAACACGGTGTCGCGCACACCGTGCGCGCACCTCCTCACTCGGCTGCCGCGCTTACGCAAGCGGCAGCCTCCGCGAAGGTTTTGCTAACCCTGTCCCAGCGGACCCCCTCCACTAGAGGGAACCCTACCTACTCGTAGCGCAGGGCTTCGATGGGGGAGAGCAGTGAGGCTTTTTTGGCGGGCCAGAAGCCGAAGACAATGCCCACTCCGGCCGAAAAACCGAAGGCCAGCGCCACGGAACCCGGCGAAATATACACGGCCCAGCCGGAAAGTTTGGAAAGGATCACGGAAGTGGCCGCGCCGGTTACTATGCCGATCACGCCGCCCAGCACCGAAACTATCACAGCCTCTATAAGGAACTGCAGCAGCACCGCGCGGCTGGTAGCGCCGATGGCCTTGCGCAAGCCGATCTCCTTGGTGCGCTCGCTAACGCTCACCAGCATAATGTTCATAATGCCGATGCCGCCTACTATAAGAGAGATGCCGGCTATCATACCCAGCAGCGTGCTGAAGGTCTTTATGGTGCCGGTCAGCATGGTCTGCATCTCTGCCATGTTCATCAGCATCACATCGTCATCTTTGTGGGCCGGCACGTTATGGCGCTTGCGCATCAGGGCTTTGATCTTCGCCTGCACGTCGGGCATAAGGCTGAAATCCGCCACTTCCACCCAGACCGAATCGATGTAAATCTTGCCCAGCACCAGTTTCATGGCCGTCTGCAGGGGCACTATCACCACGTCGTCCTGGTCGCGCGGGCCCTGGGCGCCCTTAAGCGGCAGCACGCCGATAACGGTGAAATTCTTGCGGTTTATCTTTATATTCTTGCCTACGGGGTTCTCGCCGCCGAACAGCTCTTTTACCACGGTATTGCCCACCAGCGCCACTTTAGCCAGCCGCGCGCCCTCCTCGTCGGAGAAAAAGCGGCCGTAATAGGGCTGGGAGTTGCGCATGGAGGCGTAAACGGCGGTGACGCCGGTAATATTGGTGCGCTGGTTCTTGGCGCCATAGGCCACTTGGGCGTTGCCGGACACGTTGGAGTCGGCCCGGGTGATATTGGGCACCTCGGCCGCTATAGCCCTGGCGTCCTC
>MGVB01000015.1:15399-16701 GCA_001800275.1 Elusimicrobia bacterium RIFOXYA12_FULL_57_11 | reverse complement strand
CAGGCGGCTGACCGCACCTGCTCCGAGACCCGCGCCGCCCTGGCGGAACATGCCGGGCATCACGGAGAGCAGGTTGGTCCCCAGCGACGACATCTGTTTCTGTATGGAGCGCTGCGCGCCGGTGCCCACCGCGAGCATGGCGATCAGCGCGCCGACGCCGATGATTATGCCGAGCATGGTCAAAAGCGACCTGGTCTTATTGCTTATTATCGAACTGACGGACGAGGCGAGGTTTTCAGCCACCTCGCGCCAGCTGAGAAAAAAAGATTTGGGGATGTGCAGGCGCCGGGCCTCCGTTTCCTTGAGCGGGGCCCTCCTGCCGGTATCCTCGGTTATCATCCCGTCCTTGAGCTTTATCACGCGGTCGGCCCAGGCGGCGATGTCGGGCTCGTGCGTAACCATGACGATGGTGATCCCCTGCTCCTCGTTGAGCTTGCGGAAGATCCCCATGATCTCGGCGGCCTGGGCGGAAGCCAGGTTGCCGGTAGGCTCGTCGGCGAAGATGATCTTGGGATCATTGACCAGCGAACGGGCTATAGCCACACGCTGCTGCTGGCCCCCGGACAGCTGGTTGGGCCTGTGGCCGGCGCGGTCGGCAAGACCGACCTGTTCCAAGTATTTCGTGGCCTCGTGCGGACGGGCCTTCTCTCCCAGGTAGATCTGCGGCAGCGCCACGTTGGCGGCGGCCGTGATGCGGGGCAGCAGGTTAAACTGCTGGAACACGAAACCGAGTATGCGCGCACGCAGGAAGGACAGCTCCACGTCGTCGAGGGCGGAGATCTCGCGGCCGAAAAGCTTGTAGGAACCGGCGCTGGGCCGGTCGAGCAGGCCCAGGATATGCATCAGTGTGGACTTGCCGGAGCCGGACGGGCCCATGATGGCCACGAACTCTCCTTCTTTAACGGAGAGGTCCACGCCTTTGAGGATTTCAAGGGGTTCGTCGCCCATCTGGTAAACTTTTTTAATATCTTTAATCTCTATCATCATAAAAAAAAGGACCTTGACCGCGGTCTCCGCCGGAGGTCTCCAGGGCTTTCCCTTAATGTCCGCCCAAGGCCCGCTGCTGCTGCCTGTTCACCTTGGGACGGGTGGGCATCAGCGGATTCTTGCCGGAAGAGTCCACTTGCGCCGTATAAGCTTTTTCCTGATACATGACATTTTCCCCTGACTCCAGCCCGGAGAGTATCTCCACCTGGTCTCCCTCGCTCTGCCCGGTCACCACCTTGGCATAAACCGGCTGCCCGTCTTTTATTTCCGTAATCACCGCCGTTTCTCCCTGCGGATCGGTGGTAACGGCCATGC
>MGVB01000015.1:0-15384 GCA_001800275.1 Elusimicrobia bacterium RIFOXYA12_FULL_57_11 | reverse complement strand
TATTCTTGCGCTCGGTAATCTTTATCTTCAGGTTGGCGGTCATCTGCGAGCGGAAGAATGGCGGCACGCGATCCGGCCGTATCTTCACCGTGTAGGTGACCACGTTATTCTTGGTGGTGCCCTCGTCGAGGATCTTAAAAACCGTGCCTGTCACCCGCTTGTCCGGGTAGGCGTCCAGCACAATGGTTGCCCGCTGCCCCACCTTTACCCTGCCGATATCCGACTCGTCGAGGCTGGCCAGGATTATCAGCCTGTCCGACATTGCGAAAAGCACCGTGGAGGCGCCGACGGTCTGCCCCTCCACCACGTTCTTGAGGATCAGTGTGCCGCTTATCGGGGAGATGACCTTGATCGGCTTATACGTTTCCTTCCACTGGCTGTACTGATCGTCACCGGAGGCGCGGGCGGCGTCCAGTATGGCTACGCGGTCCGAAGAACTCATCAGCGCCAGGACCTCGCCCGCCTGGACCGTCTCGCCTTCGTCCGCCAGGATCTCTTCTATCCGGCCTGAAGCCGAGGGCTGTATCTCCACGCGGTTCTCCGGGGCGATAACGCCGGTGGTGTCCACCACTTCGGAAAGGTCTTTCAATTCGGCCTGCGCGGTAGTATATTTCGGCTTGCCGCTGGCTGCCTTGTTCTTGAAAGCGTACCAGCCGCCGCCGGCGAGGGACGCGACAATAATGACGATGATGATTTTTTTCATAATTATTCTTACTCCTCCACGCCCACGCCCAGCAGTTGTTCAAGCGCCAGTTTGCGGCTGTGGGCCGTGCGGGCGTAGTCGAGCTGGTTCAGGTCCGAGTCCACGAAATTCTGCTCCACATTCTCCAGGTCTATAAAGCTTATCTTGCCGGCCATGTATTTGATCTGCGCTTCCTTGAAGCGCTCCTCGTTAGCTTTCAGCAGGGAAACGCTGGCCTGCGCCATTTCAGCGGCACTCTGGTAATCGTCGTAGCCGGAGCGCAGGGAGGCGGCCAGGGAGATCTTCTCGGCCTTGAAATTTTCCTCGGCGGCGCTCAGAGACTTTTTCGCGGCCTTCAGCGAATTGAGGTAATAGGTGGGCCCGCCGGAAAAGACAGGGAAGCTCAGGCTCAGGCCCAGTGACCAGCTGTCGGTGCGCGGGAATTCGGTGTCGCCGTTCCAACCGTAGGACTGGCTGGCGCTCAGCGTGGGATAGGCGCCGTACCGGGCCGAGCTGGTGCGGGCTTTCGAGGACTCCAGGGTCTTCTTCGCGGATAGTATGCGGGGGGAAGATTCCAGGGCCCGGCTGATGCGGGTCTCATCCAGAGAGAACCGGGGGACGCTGATATCGCCGACAGCTTTTATCAGGACCCTGTCCTCCAGGCCGATGGCCTCCAACAGGGCGCGCTGGGCTATTGCCAGCTGGCGTTCGGCTTTTTTCACGGAAACGGCGGAGTTCTCGGCCAGCGCCTCTGTATAAAGGGCGTTGCCCTTGGACTCCATGCCGCTTTCATACTTAAGGCGGATGAGCCTGGCGTTCTCCTGCCTTATACCCAGAATCTTCTTCTGCACCTCTATCCTTTTCTGGGCGAAGAGCAGGTCCGCGAAAGCCGCGGCCAGCGTCTGCCGGGCCGAGGCCGAAGCCGCTTTATAGTCGGCTTCGGCCTTTTCCCTGGCCAGGCGGCTGACCTTCACGGCTGAAACGGTCTTAAGGTCGAACAGATTCTCCGAAGCGCTTATCCCGGCGCTCCAGGCGTTGGAAGGGGAGCGGTCTTCCCCGCCGCTGCGCCTGACGCTGTGCGAGAGGCTGATCTGCGGCATATAGGAGTTGAGGCCGGCCAGGTAAGTGTAACCGGCCTGCTCCATAGAAGCGCGCGCAGCCTTTACCACGGGATTATTTTCCATGGCCTGGCGCCTGACCGCGTCCCAGTCGAGGGTGAGCTGCTGCTGCGCGGCCGCGCCGCCAGCCAGCAGCAGAACCAAGGGCATTATGAGGAATTTTCTGTTAATGGTCATAATTTTATGGCGGGGCCGTCCCTCGCGCTCTGTAACATAACGCGCCAGACCCTGGTTTTATTGCTTCATTTTTTACCGGGCGGTAAACATTTGAGCGGCGCGGCCGCTATTTCAGCTTTTCCTGGCCGGTGAAACTGCGCTCCAGCCTGAAACCGGCCAATATTTCCCCGTCATCGGCCGAAGGCGCGCCGGCTATGTGCGCGGCGATAGCCGCACCCAGGCCGGGCCCCAGCATGAAACCCTGACCGCACATGCCAACGGCCAGAACATAGCCCTTGAGGGCCTCCGGGAAATCCACAACCGGGAAACCGTCTGGTGTCATCGGGTAGAGCCCGCGCCAGGTACGGCGCACCTTCAGGTTAGCCAGGCCGGGCAGCAGCGCTATCATGCGCCTGGAGACCTCGGGCAGGAACTCCGAGGTGGAACGCCTGTCGTGGCCCCAGACGGGGGGCTGTGGCGTCAGACAGAAAACTATCTGCCCTTCCCGGTTCTGATAAAAATAGTAGTTCTTTGACCTATCCCCCGGCCGGATATCCACAACCATGGGCTCGAAGAACCGGCCGGCCGGCTCGGTTATGCCCGCCTCGTGGCAGTCTGGAGTAACCGGGACTTTTATCCCCGCCAGGTCCGAAACGGCGGCGGCATCGCCGCCGGCGGCGTTAACCACCCATTTGGAAAAATACCGGCCCTGCGGGGTAAGCACGCCCTTAACCTCGCCGCCGCCCGAAAGTATCTCCTTTACCGGTTCTTTGAACCTGAATTCGGCCCCCAGCTTCACCGCCCGGCGGTAAAAAGCGTTTATTGACAGGAGGGGGGAGGCGGAGCCGTCCTCGGGGGAATAAGTTCCTCCGCGCAGGTCCTTGGCGGCTATACCGGGAACGAGGGCGCGCATCTCACCCGGGCCGGCCCAGTCTATATTGAGGCCGAAACCGCGCTGGACTTTAAGCAGCTCCTTGAGCACCGCCTCGTCACGCTCGGTGTAGACGGGGAAAGCGTAGCCGCCCCTGATCCAGCCTATATCTTCACCGTAGGTTTTTTCCCAGGAGGAAAAAGTTTCCAGGCTGCGCAGGCAGGCCTTTATTTTGGCGCCATCGGAGTGCGTGGCCCGCACGCCGCCTATGGCGCACTTATTCTGCCCCTGCCCCGGGGAAGCCTCGCCATCCAGCGTCAGCACGCTCATTTTCCTTTCAGCCAGCGCCATGGCCAGCGGCACGCCTATGCTGCCCGCGCCTATAATTATAACGTCGTAATTATCAGCCATAAATGTTCCATTCAGAAACCGCTCCAGCTGGCCTTCTCTTCCACTTCGGTGCGGCATTTTACGTTCGAGAAAGCGCCCAGCGGCGCTTCCACGAACAGCGGCCTCCGGGAAAACGCCGTAACCTCTCCGGGGGCAACGCCTTCGCTCCGGAAGATATTCAAAAGCAGGGAAGCGCAGGTCTTGGAGCCGCAGGCCCCCATGCCGGCGCGCGTAACGGCCTTAAGCTGGTTAAGGTCGCGCATGCCGCCGCGGATGGCGGCGCGTATCTCGCCCAGGCTCACGCGCTCGCAGCGGCAGATAATGGTGTCATCGTCGGCCCGGGCCAGGTCCGCTGCAGATTTTTCCCCGGCTTCGGCCTCGAACAGCTTCAGCGACACGGCCAGGTCCGCGGTGGCGGGCGTGGCTTTTACTATGACTATCAGAGTATTCTCGGCTTTGAAATCCTTCACATCCAGGACTTCGGCCTCGCCCAGGTCGGCCCCCTCCCAGCCGGTCAGGCGCACGCGGTCCCCCTTTTTTACCAGCCCGCGGCCTATTTCGAAAGGCAAGGCTACCGACGGGTTGGCCGGGTCCCTGCGGTAGTCCACTATAGTAACGGCCAGCCCGGGGCAGATTAGCAGGCATTTGAAGCAGCCTATGCAGTCGCCGGAGAATTGCGGCGTGTTCATTATACTGTCGCCGGAAAGCTTTATGGATTTCTTGGGGCAGACGGTCACGCAGGGGTTGCAGGGGATCTCCTGCCGGCAGTGCAGCACCGGGTAAACCGGGCGCTGGTGGTCCTTCTTCGCGGGAGCCTTTGTAATGCCAGGGCGGGATTTCAGGACTTCCAGCCGGTCGAACCAGAAGCCGGGCACGGGGGCGGCCATTACGCCCAGGCTCTTGAGCACCTTGTGGGCGGTTATCTTGCCGCTGAACATGGCGGCCGAAGCCTCGGCGATCTCCTGCGCGTCACCGCAGACGAATGACTCCATACCGGCCTCGCGGGCCTGCGCGTGAAATTCGTCCACCGGGCTCAGGCCTACCGCTATCAGCAGCGTGTCGGCCCTGAAACGCTTCTCCGTGCCAGGCAACATTTTAAATTTATCGTCCACTGCGGCGATGGTGACGGTTTCCACACCTTGCGCGCCGTCAGCCCGCACTACGGTATGGCGCGTATACACCGGCACGCCCAGGCGCTTTATCTTGTCCTCGTGCACCTTGTAGCCGCCGCACTGTTCCTGCGCCTCTATGAGCCCTACCACCTGGATGCCGGCCTGCAGCGCGTGGTAGGCCGCTATCAGGCCCACATTGCCGCCGCCCACTATAAAAAGCCGCCGCGCCGGGCGCACCAGGTCGCGGTTTACCAGGGTCTGGAAAGCGCCGGCGCCGTAAACACCGGGCAGTGTATTGCCGGGGAAAGCCAGACTCTTCTCGCGCGCCCCGGTGGCGCTTACCACAGCCTTGGGCCTGATAAGACAATACTTGTCGCCGCGCAGCACTCCCACTTTTTTATCGGAAAAAACGGCCAGGCAGGCGGCGTTGGGCCAGATCTTTACCGAAGGGTAGTCCTTAAGCTGGTCTTCCAGCTTGCCCGCTATATCCACGCCGCGCGTTCCCGCGTAGCAATCTTCCACTGAGCCGAAAAACTTATGGGTCTGCAGCACCAGCTTGCCGCCGAAGCTGGCCTTGTCGTCTATTATCAGCGTACTTACGTTGAGCTTGCCCAGCTCGGCCGCCGCGGCCAGGCCGGAAGGCCCGCCGCCTATAATAAGCGCGTCAAAGTCCAGCTCCTCCACGCGGCCGAATTCCTGCACGCAGGCCGTGCGCGGCAATTCGGCGGCGCCGCGCAGGGTGGCCACCCTCATGCCCTCACGGACCGGTGTTACGCAGGATTTCACCGTCAGGCCGTCCGCAACAACGGAACACTGCGCGCACTGGCCGTTGGCGCAGAAAATGCCCTGCGGGCTGGAATCTTTAATGTGACGGCTGAAAATCTTTATACCATTGGCGTAAAGCGCGCTGGAAATAGCCTCTCCTTCCAGGGCGGAGCAGGGCTTCCCGTCAAAAGTAAAACTCAGGGTTTTGCGCTCATCAGGCTGGAGAACGGGATGTTCTTTTATTCTTTCCATAAGAAAAAATTCCTCGTCTTCAGGCACCGGCCCGGCGCCTGCAACAATGTTACAATAAAAAAAACCGGCTATAAAACGTCTTAACGCGCGTCACGGTTTATTGTGATATAATATTATTCAGAAACAGTTCATTTCAGAGGGGAAATAAATGAAAAAGACCTTGCTCGCGGTAATATGTTCGCTTTTTACCGCCACCGCATACTCCGGGCAGGAACTGGACGCCAGCTTCCCGAATTTCGCAAAACAACTGGATTCCGTGTGTATAGCGGCCCAACCCTCTCCATCCGCAGTATCAGCACCAGAAAAAACCAGGGCCGGACATTACGCCCGGGTTTCAGGCTACGTAACCCTTAACGGCAGCGGCTTCATGCCCCAGGGCGGCGGCTTCACCTCTGTCACTCTCACCGGCTGGGCGACCTTCAGAGACAGCAGCGGGCGGATAACCAGCAGCAATGCCTACGTCAATGTCAACGCTTCGATGTGGGTCAAACCCAACCAGAGCATCTTCCAGTCGGTGTACCCCACGGTGTACGCCCAGTTCAACAATAACGGCAAGCCCGCCGGCTCCGCAGCCCTGACCGGCAGCATCTCGCTTTCCGGCTGGCCCACCGGCAGCTTTTTCTCCGTCAACGGGTCCGGCTACCTCAGCGGCACCATTTACGTTACGGACGAAGAATAAGACCGTTCAGGAATAAAAAGGGCGGCTTTAACAGCCGCTCTTTTTATTTATAGGATATGACCATGCGCATACTGGAAGGAAAAACCCTGTCCGCCCGGATCCTGGCCGCACTGCCCGCGCGCATAGAGGCCGTCAAGGCCCGCCAGGGGCGCCCGCCGTCGCTGGCGATAGTCAATTATTTCCCTGACTCCCCTTCCGCGGTATACGTAAGCCGCAAAACAGCCGCCTGCGCGAAACTGGGAATCACCACAAAACTTTTCCGCCCGGACCAGGCCGGCGGCATCCAGGCTTTCAGGACCCTGCTGGCCGCCCTTGGCGCCGATACCGCTTATGATGCCATAATGCTGGAACGCCCCCTGCCCGACGGCTTCGAAACGCTGGAGACCTGGGACTCACTACCCGCCGCCAAGGACGTGGACGGGCTCTCCTCCCTGAATATGGGCCGCCTGTTCATTTCCAAAAAGCTGTCCGAAATAGAGACCGCGGGGTTTTTTGTGCCCTGCACGGCCCTTGCCGTAATACGCCTGCTGGAATTCCACGGCATAGCTCCCTCGGGCATGAACATAGCGGTAGCCGGCCGCAGCGCCGTTGTAGGCAGGCCGCTGGCGCACATGCTCACTTCGCTGGACGCCACAGTAACGCTTTGTCACACGCGCAGCAGGGACATTCCGGCCATTTTAAGGGCGGCTGACATGGTGATAACCGCCGTAGGCCGGGCCGGCTGGCTAAAAAAAGAAATGCTGGCCCCGGGAGCATTGCTTATAGACGTAGGAACGAATTTTGACGCCGCGGGCAAGATGTGCGGCGACGCGGATTTTGAGGGAATAAGCCAGGTTGCAGCGGCGGCAACCCCGGTGCCCGGGGGCGTAGGCCCGGTAACAATGGCCTGCCTGATAGAAGCGGCGGTCAAAGCGGCCGAACTCACCCCCAAAATGGAGAAAGGAGGAATAACACTGACATGAAACTTCCGTTAAAATTTGTTTTCGCGGCCCTGGCCGCGGCAACGCTCTGCCTGCCGGCCTGCGCCCAGGAAGACGAATACCCGTCCGAAACGGCGGTCCAGGAGCGAACCACCGCCGCGAATACCGCGCCCGCCAGGCCGGCGGTAAAAAAAACCGCGGCGAAAAAGAAACCCGTCAGAAAGAAGAAAGCGGCACCCGTGTCGGAGTATAAGTTCCAGTCAGCGGAACAGACCCCCACCTACAAGTTCGACAAAAAAGCGGACCCGATACTGAAACCTGTAAAAAAGAAAAAACCCGCTAAAACAGCGGCCAGCGGCGATACAGGCAAACCGATCCCTAAATTAAAAAAAGTCAAATCCATAGGTGAAGAAGACGCGCCGCCAGCCACCGGCCTGCCTCCCGGAATACCCGGCGCGGGGGGGAAATAATGCCCGACCTGCTTGTAAAATTATACGCCCTGCCGCCTGCGGAGCCCGCGGTAGAAAAGCTGAAGGCCTCCGGAATAGAGATAAAACGCGCCATCGGTCCGGAAAAACAGGCCGTGGCGGAATGGGTTGAAAAGAAGTTCTCTCGCGCGTGGGCTTCCGAGTGCGATGTGGCCCTGAGCACGCAGCCCGCCACCTGCTTCCTGGCGGTCAAGGACAAGGAACTTGTCGGGTTCGCGTGCTACGATTCCACCTCGAAGGGCTTTTTCGGCCCCATCGGAGTAGACAAAGCCGGGCGCACTGGCGGGATCGGAAAAGCGCTGCTCCTGCGTACACTTTGGGCCATGCGGGAAGCGGGCTACGGCTACGGTATAATAGGCTGGGCCGGCCCCGTTGATTTTTTTAAAAAGACCGTGGGAGCGGTAGTCATTGAAGGCTCCGAGCCCGGAGTTTATGCCCACCTTATAAAAGCAAGCCCCAGATGAAAGCGGCGCGCGACTGGCATAAGAGTTTTTTCATGAACTCTTTCTACAACCCGGCCTCCCGCACGGCGGTTGAAAAAGCTCCGGCCGAGGCGCTTTTTGTCCTGCGGCAGCTGAAACTCCCCAAAGGCGCCGCCCTGCTGGACTTGTGCTGCGGCCCGGGCCGGCATGCGGTGGAATTCGCCAAAAAAGGCCTTGCCGTTACCGGCTATGATTTTTCGGGGGAGTACCTTGAGGAAGCGGCCGCAAGGGCCAGAAAAAAAAAGGTAGTCCTGCGTCTTTTAAGGGGCGACATGCGCCGGCTGCCTTTCAGCGGTGAATTCGACGCCGTGGTAAACCTGTTCACCAGTTTCGGCTACTTCCTGAAGTTTTCCGACGACCTGAAGACCCTGAAAGGCGTCGCCCGCGCACTCAAACCCGGCGGGCTGTTCCTGCTGGACCTCGTCCACGGTGATTTCGTGCGCAAACATTTCAGGCCCCGGACCTGGGATGAAATGGAAGAGTATTATCACCTCGAAGATTCCACGGCCGGCCCCGACGGCATAACCAGCGCCTGGACGCGGATACCGAAAAAAGGCGGAAAGGTTCTGCGGCGCGTTTTTTTTACCCGCCTGTATACGCGCCAGCGGCTGGCCAAAGCTCTCACCGCCGCAGGGCTTGAACCGCTAAAATTCCGGGGCGGCTTCGGCGGGCAGCCGCTTTCCCCCCAAAAAAACCGCCTGATAGCGCTGGCAAAGAAGCCTGGTTAAACGTCGCCCCATGTCACCGGATAAAAAAAAAATTGTCCCGCTGGAAATTAAACCTATAGGCACGCTGGAATCCTGCTTCCAGGAAAAATTCGGCACCCCGCGCCAGCCCCGGCTCGTGCCCGGCGCCCTCTCCAAACTGCGCGTCAATCCCCAATTCGCCCCGGCACACTCCCTTAGCGGCCTGGCGGAGTTCAGCCATGTATGGCTGCTGTCCTGGATGCATTTAAATACAAACAAGACCTTCCACCCGAAAATACATCCACCGCGGCTGAAAGGCGGAAAAATCGGCGTTTTCGCTTCGCGCTCCCCGCACCGCCCCAATCCCATAGGGCTCTCGCTGGCCAAGCTGGAGCGGGTGGAAGGCGACACGCTTTACCTTTCCGGGCTTGACCTCATAAACGGCACGCCGATCCTTGACATAAAACCCTACCTCCCCTTCTGCGACGCCGCCGAAGGCGCGCTGTCCGGCTGGCTGCCGGCGAATTCTTTTCCGGAACTCAAGGTAGTGTTCTCCCCGGCGGCGCTGGCGGACATAGCGCGCATAGAGGCGGCGGAAAAGCCCGGAATACGCGCCCTGATAGCCGACACGCTGCGCCACGACCCGCGCAACATGCGCGACAAGACGCAGATGGTGGAAGGCACCGATATGGGTTTTTTCCTGGCCAATCATGACGTGCATTTTTCTGTGACCGGCGCCACGGCCACGGTGCTGCGGGTGGAAACCGGGCTCAAGTTCGAAAAGAAATTCCGCAGGACCGGGCCCGCGGCCAAGGCTTAACGGGCGGAGGCCAGCCTGCCCGGCGCCAAAACAGACTTCCGCGCACGGGCGCACACCTTCGCGCCGGGGGATTTGGAAAAACCCTGGTAACACCCGGGCCTAACCGGCCAATTCGAACATTTTTTCTATGGCTTTTTTTGCCCGCAAGGCGATCTCTGCGGGAACGGTTATCTCTTGCGGAGCGGGGTCTTTGAGCAGCGCCAGCACGCTTTCAAGCGTAATGGACTTCATGTACGGACACAGCCGGCACATGGCTATAAAGTTTTTCCGCGGGAAACGCAGCGCGGCCAGTTCGCCGAACCCGCACTCCGTCACCAGCAGGTAGGCCGCGGCATTGGTATTCTCGATATACCGCAGCATATCCCCGGTGCCGCCCATAAAATCGGCGGCGGCTATAAGCTCTTCCGGGCACTCCGCGTGCGCCAGCACCGCCAGCCCGGGATATTTCCGCCTGTAGACGCCCACCAGCTCCGGGCTGAATTTTTCATGGACGATGCAGGTCCCGTGCCATAAAATCATGTCCATGCCCGGCGTTTTACCCAGCGTTCTGGCCAGGTTCGCACCCATGAACCTGTCCGGCAGGAAGATCAGCCGGTCGTGCTTCAGGTACAGTTTACGCAGTATTTTTTCGGCGTTGGCGCTGGTGACGACGCAGTCGGACTCGGCCTTGACCTCGGCTGAAGTGTTTATATAAGTAACCACCGGCAGCCCCGGATACTCCGCCTTCAGCCGGCGCACGTCCGCGCCTGTAACCGCCTCGCTCAGGGAGCAGCCCGCGTTGGCGGAAGGTACATAGACCTTTTTGCCGGGGTTCAGGATCTTTGCGGTCTCAGCCATAAAATGCACGCCGCAGAAAACGATACTCCCGGCCGCCGTCTTCCTGCTGTCATCCGCCAGCTTGTAGGAATCGCCAGCCAGATCCCCTACGCCCAGTATTATATCCGGCGTCTGGTAGACGTGCGCGCAGATAACCGCGTCCTTGGCTTTTTTCAGGCGGTTTATTTCCAATGTGAGCCCGGCCACGCGGGCGATATCGCCTTCCGCGCAGCGCCGGTGCAAGCCAAGGGCGTTCAGCCGTTTTATCTCTTCCAGCATCAGCCTTTCAACTCCCACTTGCCAAGGATGTCCGGGTAATTGGTGAAGATCCCGTCCACGCCCATTTTCTGCAGGCGCAGGGCGTCCTTCCGTGTGTTGACGGTGTAGACACAAACCCGCAGCCCAGCCTTCTTTATGCGGGACACATTCAATCTGAAAGCGATGCGCATTGCTAAATGAAAATTCACCGCCCCGACGGCCCGGGCCAGTTTAAGGGCGGGAAGCAGGAGAATGGCGCTGAGATTGTGGCCCAGGTAGGCCAGTTTCAGCTGGGGGCACCGCTCCCTGAAACGCTTCAGCGTGCCCTGGTCGAAACTGGAGACGAGCGCCTTCTCAAAAAGGCCCGGCTTGCTCCTGAGGAACGCGAGAAGCTTCTCTTCTATTCCGGGGTAGACGTTGGCGTCGTTCTTTACCTCGAAATTCAGCCAGCCGGCCCCAGGCCCGATAACGTCTATCACCTCTTCCAGGCGCGGCACGCGCTGAGGCGCTTTATCATGCTTGAAATACGCCGCCACATTGAACTGCCTGAGCTCCGCGTAAGTCAGGTCCGCGATCCTGATGTCCTTGCCGGCGGTGGCCTTAAGACTGAAATCGTGATGCACAACCAGGATGCCGTCCTTCGTGCGGTGCACGTCGAACTCAAAATCCCGGGAGCCCATCTCCACGGCCAGCCTGAAGGCCTTCAGGGTGTTTTCCGGGGCGTAGCCCGAGGCACCCCGGTGCGAGATTATCTTCATATAAAAGCCTTTTTTATCCACGCAAAATGCTCTTCCTGGTACTCGTAGCCGTCCATCTTGTCACGCTCGGACCCGGGGCCGTGGAAATCGTTGCCGGCGGTGACAAAAAGATCGTAGCGGCCGGCCAGCGCCACGAACTCGCGCGTAGCGGTCTGCGTGTGCGCCGGGTAAAAGGCCTCTATGCCGTCAAGACCGGCTTCCTTCCAGCGCGGAAGGTCCAGCACGTGCTTTACCACGCCGGGATGCGCCAGCACCGCCAGCCCGCCCGCATTCTTTACCGCGCGGATGGCCGTTTCCACGGCCGGGCCGCAGGGCGGCGCGTAGGCGGGCATTCCATAGGCCACATACCGCTGAAAACCCTGCTTGCGGCTGCTGACTATGCCCTTTTTTTTAAGCAGGTCGGCTATATGGGGCCGCCCCAGGGTGCGCATTTCCAGCGGCAGCTCCTCGAACTTTATATCTATCCCCTGGCCGACCAGCAGGGCGATTATTTTTTTCAGGCGCTCCAGTCTTTGCAGCCTGTAGCCGGCCAATTCGGCCAGAAATTGCACGTTATTTATGTCCATGCCATAGCCGAGGATATGCAGGTTGTCGTGAAAACTGGTAGTCAGCTCCACGCCGTAGCAATAGGCGGCGCCGGCCTCTTTGAGCACCGGCTCCGCCTCGGCCCAGCCGTTAACGATATCGTGGTCGGTAAGAGAGAAATATTTTATGCCGGCGCGCAGGGCCGCGCGCGCGACTTCGGCGGGGGCAAGGGTGCCGTCCGAATAGTTTGAGTGGGTGTGCAGGTTTATTAAAGCCATAGGGACCGCGGGGCGGGCGCCGCGCCTTGCCCCCGAGCCTGCGCCGTTGGCGGCTGCGCGGTCAGCCGACCTTGACTTCCTTCACTTCGGGCGCGGCTTCCCTGATCATGCGCTCCACCACGTTCTTCAGCGTCATGGTGGCATGCGGGCAGCAACCGCAGGCGCCGGTAAGACGCACGGTCACTATGCCTTTCTTCTCGTCCACGTCTATAAGCTCCACCGAACCGCCGTCAGCCGCCAGCATGGGCTTCACTTTTTCTATCGCTTTTTCAACTTTAGCTTTCATAATGACTCCTTATCCCGACACATAAATTATAGCAAGTCCGCCCGCGGGCGCGCTTCGGAGAGTAATTTTGTAGAATCTTTTTGTGCCGCCGGACAAAGGCCCGCGGCCCTGAAAAACCACTATGCCGATAAATTTCAAGCCTTCAATGGGAAAGGGCGACCTGGGGTTCACAGACCTGTTCGGCGGCCGCCGGGTGCCAAAAACCGACCGCCGCGTAAAGCTGAACGCCCTTATAGACGAACTTGGCGCCCTGCTGGGCCAGGCAAAGACGGCGCTGAAAAACCGCGGGGCAAGGGAAGACCTTGCCGACGCGCAAAAAACCCTGCTGCGCGCCTCCGGGATGATTGCCGGCGCAAAAGCGGACCTGGCCGCGGCTACCGCAGCCCTGGAAACGCGGATCAGCGCGAAGTCCGCCGGCATGCAGCCCCTGAAAAAATTCGTACTGCCGGGCGAGACCGGGCCGGAGGCCCTGCTCCACCTGGCACGCGCCAAAACCCGCATTTGCGAGATACTCGCCTGGGAGATAAAAGCCAAAGCCCCCGCAGTTTATCTCAACCGCCTCTCGGACTTTCTCTTTCTGGCCGCGCTGAACGCGGCCCGCAAATAAAAAAACGGACAGGCCCTGCCCGTCCGCCGCACTTCCGCTCAATTCTTAATTCCCGGCTTCAATTTCTCAGCAAGTCACATCCTCTCCGGGGCGGAAACGCCCAGCAGGCCAAGGCCCCGGGCGATTATGGCCTGCACATGCCTGAGCAGGAACAGCCTGTAGGCCGAAACTTCCCTGTGCTCCGGGTCCAGCACCTTGCAGTTGGCGTAGAAAGAATGGAAGCTGGCGGCCAGCTCGGTCAGGTACGTGGTAAGCAGGTGGGGGGAAAACTCCCGCGCGCAATCGAGCAGAACTTTTTCCAGCCAGAGCAGCTTAAGCATGAGCGCCCGCTCAGCCGCGTTTATAACGACGCCGGTCTCATCAAAGCCGGCCGCGGGATCTATGCCTTTTTCCGCCGCGTTGGCGAAAATAGAGCTTATGCGCGCGTGGACGTACTGCACATAGAACACCGGGTTGTCATTGGATTTCTTCTTTGCCAGTTCAACGTCGAAAGTAAGATGGGCATGCGGGCCGCGCGCGGCGAAAAAAAAGCGGCAGGCGTCCGTGCCCACGTCACCGACCAACTCTTTGAGCGCGATAAAATCTCCGGCGCGTTTTGACATCTTGATGACTTCCTCACCGCGCAGCAGCGCCACCTGCTGGTGAATGATAACCTTAAATTTATTTTTCTCGCGGCCCAGTGCCGCCACCGCGGCCTCCATCCTGGGCACATGCCCGTGATGATCCGCGCCCCAGATATCCATGACCGTGGTAAAACCCCTGTCGAATTTATCCAGGTGATAAGCGATGTCATTAAGAAAATAGGTGTTGCGGCCGTCGGATTTCACCAGCACCCGGTCCTTGTCATCTTCGGACTCCATCACCGTGGACGTGCCCAGCCACACGGCGCCCTCTTTCTCGTAGGTCATGCTGCGCGCTTTAAGGTCCGCCAGGGTCCGGGCCGGCGCACCGGCCTGGTGCAGTTCGGACTCAAGGAACCAGCGGTCGAACTCTACGCCGAAAGCCTTCATATCGGCGCGGTGCAGTTTCAGCATTTCCGCAACGGCATGTTCGGAAAACCTCGCGTCGGGCCAGCCGGCGGCCTCCGCGGGCAGGGCCGCGGCCATTTCTTTAAGATAATCACCCTGGTACCCATTCTCGGGAGGTTCTTCTTTTGCGTAACGGGCTTTCAGGGAGCGGCCGAGCAGTTCCACCTGGTTGCCCACGTTGTTCACATAGAATTCGGTGGCCACTTCCGCGCCCAGCGCTCTGAAGATGCGGGCCAGGCTGTCGCCCAGCGTAGCTCCCCGGCCGCTGGCCAGGTGCATGGGGCCGGTGGGGTTGGCCGAAACAAATTCCAGATTTATCTTTTCGCCCGCGAACGCCGGCTGCGCGAAACAGCCCGGTTTTTCCAGGTCCTTAAGCGCCCCGAACAGGAACTCATTGCTAAATTTAATATTGACAAAGCCCGGGGCCACGGCCTGCGCCGCGCAATCGGCGGCCAGGGCGGAGGCAAGCTCTTCGGCGATCTTGAGAGGGGATTTTTTCAGCAGCCTGGCCGCGGAGATGGGCCAGGCTATGGAGGCGTCGCAATCTATATGCGCGGGCGGGGCCGCCAGGTGAAAACCGGCCAAGGCCCCTTCCTCCAGGGAAAAAGCCGCCATCGCGCGGCTTTTAAGGGCGGCCTCGTACCGTGCGAGCGTCATTTCTTCCTGGAGGGTTTTTTGGCCCGCGCGGCTTTCTTCGCGGCCGGTTTTTTAACGGAAGTTTTCTTTGCCGGTGATTTTTTTACGGCGCCTTTTTTTGCGGCGGGCTTCCTGACCGCCGGTTTTTTTTGCGCCGCCTTCTTCGCGACGGCTTTCTTCGCGGCCGGCTTCTTTGCAACCGGCGCGTTCGCCTGCCATTGCACTGGCTTGCATTCCCCGTAAAGTTGCTCTATGGAATAAAATTCGGCGGCTTTCCCGTCAAAAATGTGCACTAATACCCCGCCATAATCCAGCACTTTCCAGTTTTTGGAACGCATCCCGTCTTTGTACAGGCAGTAAATTCCGTCCTGTTTGAGGCGCACCAGCACCTCTTCTTCTACGGCCTCCAGCTGGGGCGCGGACTCCACCGCCAGCAACACCGCGAAGTCGGCGAGCGATGAGCGGGCCCCCAGGTCGAATACGCCCACCGGGCTGGCTTTTTTCGAATCGCCGGCCAGGGCGGCTGTTACCGCTATTTTTTTGGAATCGTTTTTTGAGAGTGTCATTATATTTTCGCCTGTTTAAGTTTAGCCATTAAAGCGGCTTCGGCCTGGTGTTCTATATTCACCATGGCGGAGCTGATTATGGAGGATATTGTATTAAATATGGTGGCCAGGTTGTTTTTCTCAAGGGGGCCCACGGCTTCCGACTTGGAAAACAGCACGCAAGCCAGGGGCCGGCCTTCCAGGGCGCACGCCATTACATAGGTAG
>MGVB01000014.1 GCA_001800275.1 Elusimicrobia bacterium RIFOXYA12_FULL_57_11 | reverse complement strand
GCGGTACTGCTGGTGCCGGTCAACCTGGAAACCTGGCCGCAGGCGCTCACCCGGGCCCCGTACTGGGGCTTTGCCCTGGCGGGCGGGGGGGCGGCGGCCGCCGCCCTGTTCCTGCTGCCGGTTAACCGCCGGGTTACAGCGTTCTGCCTGTGCTGGTTTTTTTTGCTGCTGGCGCCGAGGGTGCCGGCTATACTGGCAACCCAGGTTATGATGGATAAATGGGTTTTTATGGCGTCGCCAGCGGTTTTTGTGTTTCTGCTGACGCTGCTTATGAAACTGCGGGAACATCACCGCCCCGGTATACGGGCCATACCCGCGGCCGCGGCCGCGGCGACCTGTTTTTTCTGGATGACGCTGGCTCACGCCGAGGTGCGCCTGCGGGGTTCCGATGAAAAAAATTACCGCTGGACGATACGCAGCGCCCCGCGGTCCTTTGCCAGTTACCGTCTGGGACTGATACTTATGCAGGGGGGGCGCGCCGCCCAGGCCGTGGAAGTATTGCGCCCGCTGCCGGGACTGTATCCTGACCAGCCCGACTATCAGAACGCTTTTAACATGGCTTTATGGCACAGCGGGCGGCAAGCCGAAGCGTGGGAACTTATGACGGCCCTGGAAAAAAAATATCCCGGCAATGCGCCCATCCGGGAAAACGCGGCCCGCATGCGGGAGCTGATGACAGGAGCCGCATTTAAATCCTTAAAACGGTGATTTGGTTTTATGACTCCCGCGAGTGCTGACGCGCAGAGCGCGTCAGAACGTGGGGCAAGGCGGAGTGGCCGGGGTGGCGGTCAATACGCTGCAGGCCCCGGATTGGTTTATTCTGTACCCCCAGCCGTTGTAGGAGCCGGCTGTCCGCTGGCCGCAGGCGATGGCGTTGTCGCCGCAGCAGCCGCCGCCGCCGCCTGCGCCGTCGCAGGTGTAGTAAGCGTAGTTCATCCGGTTCCAGTCGTTGTCAACAAGGTATTTGCTCTGCACAAGGACATGGGAGGATGAGATCGCCCCGATAAGGCAGGCTGTCGTGAAAGGGTTATCCGGGTTATCGATAACGCACGTGCGCTGCGCGTTGGCGACTATCTGCACCATGCCCACGGCATCAGCCGCTCTGGCGGATTCTACCGTTAAGTTGTATTTCGGTATGCCCACCGCGGCCAGAATGCCCATTATCGTAACCACTACAATCAATTCAATAAGTGTGAAGCCGTTGCTTTGCTTTCTCATAACTCTCCTGAACGGTTATTATACCATCTCGAACGGCCCATGAAACCAGGTTGCGGGTGTTATGGTCTTTCGGACAAGGAAGCGGCAAGCTCCATGGCCGGCGCGTAGGTGCGGTCCAGTTCCAGACTACGGACCAGGTAGTTTCTTGCGGCCGCCATGTCGCGCTCCAGCGCGTAAGCCTTCGCAAGGTTGTAGAAGGCGAGGTTGCTGCCTGGGTTTAGCGCGGCGGCGGCCAGGAAAAAACGTTTCGCGGTTTTAAGGTCGTTATTTGCCGCGTGCAGCGTGCCCAGCTCATTGCAGGCAATGGCCCTTTGCCTGTTGTCCGCCGCCAGGCCCAGCGCCCGCTTCAGTTCGGCATACGCGCCCGGCAGGTGGCCCGCTGTGCGCAGTGCTTCGGCAAGCCGTAGTCTGGTCAGGGAGTTGCCGGGATTTTTCTCCGCGTCATAGCGCCACAGCGAAATATCATCGTGCCAGACCGGCAGTCTGCGCTGTATGTTCAGAGTGAACGCCGTAAGCAGCGCCGCGCATCCAGCCCACAATAATATGCGGCCGCGCCCGGTGTTAATGCCCCGCGCCGCCGCCGCCGCGCCGATGGCAAGGCCCGCCAGCGGCAGGTAGGTAAGCCGTTCCGCCATATAAAAAGTCAGCGGCACAATGTTGAGTACCGGGAGCAGCGCAATCCACACCCAGGCCAGGCCCAGCGCCGCGGCGCCGCTGCCGCGCGCGCGCAACAGCGCCGCCAGGCCGGAGAATAACAGGAAGGCCGCCGCGGCCAGCGGGAGATAGAGCCAGAACGCGGCCAGCCGGGCATTTACGGTGTCGCTGTAGGTTACCAGCATGGAGAACGGGTACAGCAGCACTTCCAGATATTTAGCAAAAAGCAGGAGCGGCAGGGAAATAACGGCCGGCACCGGCAGGTCGGGTTGCGGCGCCTGGGCCAGCCTGCCCAGCAGCAGGCAGCGAAGCCCTGTAAAAAGCAGCACCGGCAGCGCGAGATACAGTCCCACGGCGCCAAGGTGTTTTTTTACCGGCAGGCGGTGCGCGGCCAGGTATGCGAGCGCCAGTATGGGGATAACCACGGCGGTCTCCCGGGTAAAAAGGGCCGCGATAGTGAATAAAGCCGCCAGCGGCAGGTGTTCTGCTTTGTCCAGTGTAACGCGCCGGATAAAACAGATAATTGCGCAAAGGATAAAAGCCGTAGAGAGTACGGTGGAGCGGCTTGATATCCAGGCCACGGCTTCCACGTTGGCCGGGAACAGGGCGAACAGGGCGCCCATCAGCGCGGCGTATATTACAGCAAACCCGAGCAGCCTGCCCAGGTAAAAAACAAGCAGCGCGTTGCAGCAGTGCAGGAAAATGTTCACCGCGCGGGAGTAGCCGGGGTTGAGCCCTGCCAGGGCGTGATCTACCGCGTAGGACAGCACGGCCAGCGGACGGTAGCCGTTCCAGCTGAGGCCAGGAGCGTCCGACAGTGTGGAGGGTTCGGAAAAGAAACGGAAAGTGTTGCGCAGGCTTTTTATGGCCGGGTTGTTCTCCACGAAATGGTGGTCGTCGAAAACGAAGCCGCCGTCCAGAGACCCCGCGTAAACGGCAAAAATGGCCAGGAAGGCCAGCGGGATAAAAACAAGGCGCGCGCGCGGCGAAAGTTCTGTCATCCAATCCAATTCTAATAAATAGCCGGGGCCGTAACAACACGCGGGCGCGCCCGCAGGCCTAAAGGCCCATTGTGTTTATAGCCCGCCGGCCCTGTCGCCGGCCGCCAGGGGGGTACTATACTATAACTGTGGCCGCGGTTATTCGGTGAAGAAAAGGCAAAAATGAAAAACAAATTCACGCTTTTCGCGGCGTTCGTGGTTTTGGGGCCCGCGGCCCCGCTTTTTGCCGCACCGGCGGCGCTTTCGCAGCTGCCGGCCGCAGGGCAGGTTACGGAAATTCCGCCGGCGCCAGTTATGAAGGCCGACTCCCTGCGGCTTGATTTCCGCGTCAACCAGCAGAGCCGGTCCGGTTTTTACCTTAACGACCTTTCCGGGGACATGCAGGTTAACGGTTACAAGGATTTTGACGGGAACATGCGTTTTTCGGCGATGGCGGGCCAGGAGAGCCTCTTTGGCCGCCTTGAGCGCAATTATAACGCGCAGGACTTCACTTTTGAAATGGGCGCCACTGTGCTGCAGGTGAGGCGCTATACGAACCTTTACAAGGTTACCGGCTTTGCCGCCGGCGCCAACGGCGCGGCGTTCCCCGTGAACCTGGTGATCCGCGGCGGTATACGCGGCGGCCGCTACTCCGTTTCCGAGGCCGGGCTTGAGCTGAGCGCTTCCGGGGATGCCATAACCGGCGCCCTGGACGCGCGGGTTTACGATAAAAAATTCGCCCTGATGGCGGTTTCCATAATCGCCTCGCTGCAGTCCGACGAGATCTTCTGCGTTGTGGAAAAAGCGTCTAATTTCCCCAACCCCTTTTTACAGGGCAACGGCACTACGCTTACCTATACCCTGCTGCAGCCTGCCGACTACGTTAAGCTCACCATCTATAATGCGTACGGCAAAGTGCTGGCGGAAATGGACGGCGCCGGCGCCAAGGGCGAAAATCGGGTGTTCTGGGACGGCCGGAGCAGCTATAACGACAGTTTTATGGGCCGGAAAACACTTGTCTGGCAGCTGGAGCTGGTCTTCCGCGGTGAAAAAGAGAAGATCATGAAACAGTTCACGATGGAGGCGCGTTAGCTGCTGAAAAGCGCGTTTTTCCGGCAGGCCGGCCGCGCCTAACGTACGGCCAAAGCGTGTTACGCGCTTTGGCCGTTTTTTCTTATAATATAGGAAGGTTAACATAATGTTCGGTCAGTCAGGCCGCTGAATACGGGGCCCGCCAGCCCGACACGCCTTTGTCGGGTTGGTGATGTAAACTATTAAGGAAGAAAATTTAGCTACGGAGGTTTCTGTATATGGGACAAGACGAAAAGAACAAAGCGCTCGAGGTGGCCCTGGCGCAGATAGAAAAAAGTTTCGGCAAGGAAGCCATAATGAAGATGGGGGATCGTTCGGCCCGCATGAAGATAGAGGTTATCCCCACCGGCGCGCTGAGCCTGGACCTGGCGCTGGGCGTGGGCGGCCTGCCCCGCGGCCGCGTAATGGAGATTTACGGTCCGGAATCTTCCGGTAAGACCACGCTCACGCTGCATGTTATAGCCGAAGCGCAGAAAAAGGGTGGTTTGGCCGCTTTCATAGACGCCGAGCACGCGCTGGACCCCGTATACGCGCAGAAACTGGGCGTGGACGTTGACAATCTGCTTATTTCCCAGCCCGACAATGGAGAGCAGGCGCTGGAAATCACCGAGAAACTGGTGCGCTCCGGCGCGGTGGACATCATCGTCATAGACTCCGTGGCCGCGCTGGTGCCGCGGGCGGAAATTGAAGGCGAGATGGGTGACTCCCATGTGGGCCTGCAGGCCAGGCTGATGAGCCAGGCGCTCAGAAAACTAACCTCCATAGTGGCCTCCAGTAAAACTTCCATTATCTTTATAAACCAGCTGCGCCACAAGATAGGCGTAATGTTCGGCAACCCGGAAACCACCCCGGGCGGGCTGGCACTGAAGTTCTACTCTTCGGTGCGCATGGATATCCGCAAGATAGAGACCATAAAGCAGGCCGACGTGGTTACCGGCGCGCGCATACGCGTAAAAGTGGTGAAGAATAAAGTGGCGCCCCCTTACCGCCAGGCTGAATTCGAAATGGTCAACGGAGAAGGTATTTCCGCCGAGGGCTGTTTGCTGGACATGGGTGTTGAAACCGGGCTGCTGGAGAAAAGCGGCTCCTGGTTCATCTACAACGGCGACCGCATAGGTCAGGGGCGCGAGAACGCCAAGAATTACCTGAAGGAGAACAAAGACAAGGCGGCGGAAATAGAGAAAGAGCTCCGCGGCCGGTTCCTCCTGCCCGGGCTTAAGCCTACGGCGGCCGCCAATGCCGCTAACGACGCCGCTAACGAAGCCAAAGCGGCGCAAAAAGCCGCGGAAAGGGCGGCCGAGAAGGCCGAGCGCAAAGAAAAGGCGGCACGGAAATAAGCGCTCGTCCGCAGGCTATAGATTTCCAGCGCCACCTGGCGCTGGAGCGCGGGCTGGCGCGCAATACCTGTCTGGCCTATACCGGGGACCTGGACGCTTTTCTTGCCTACTGCGAGAAACGCAAGTCCGCTCCGGAGACGGCGGGGGCGCAGTTTATAGAGGGATACCTCTGGTCCCTGAAAAAAGAGCGCGGGCTGGGGCCAGCCTCTATTTTCAGGAAGACGGAGGCCATAAGGGCTTTTTACAGGTACCTGCGGCTGGAGGGGAAAACCCGTAAGGACCCGACGGCCAATTTCAGGGCGCCCCGGCTGCCGCGTAAAATACCGCGGTTCCTCAACCGTAATGATATGGAGCGGCTGCTGGCTTACCCGGCGGGGAAAAACTTCGCCGGCGCGCGCGCGGCCGCCGCGGTGGAGCTGTTCTACGCGGCGGGCATAAGGGTATCGGAACTGCTTGGCCTGCGGCTTGAGTCGGTGAATTTCCAGCAGGGCTGGCTGAGGGTCTTCGGCAAAGGCGCCAAGGAGCGGCTGGTGCCTGTTAACCCTGCGGCCCTGGACAGGTTAAAGGAATATCTTGCCGCCAGGGAGTTAAAGTTCGGAGGGCGCGCGGTTGCGGCCGAACTTTTTTTAAACCGCGACGGCAAACAGCTCAGCCGCGTGATGATGTGGAAGGACATAGTGGCGCTGGGCCGCGCTGCCGGGGTGGAAATAAAGCCGCACCCGCATCTGTTCCGTCACACTTTTGCCAGCCACCTGGTGCAGGGCGGGGCGGACCTGCGCTCGGTGCAGGAAATGCTGGGGCACTCCAGTCTTAACACCACGCAGATATACGCCCATGTGGATAAGGGCGGTGTGAAAAGAGCGCATGAGAGGTTTCACCCGGATAAATAAAAACCGGAGTATCTGAAATGCTGGCCGGGGTTTATGATAGAAGAACAAAACGACATCCTTGATTCACGTATAAAGCTGCATGACAGGCACCGGTTCGAGATAAAGCTCGACATGGACCTGCACGATTCCGCCAGGAGTTCCTATGAGGTGGAAACCTACTTTTTTGTGCCGCGCGCCCTGAATATAGGCCCGCATAACTACACCAAGGATAATTTTTATAATTCAAGCCAGCGCTATATCCGCTTTAGTACCCCCAAGATAGGCCTGGGAAAACTTTGCGACCCCGCGCTGAAGTCTTCCCCGCTTAACCGTGTCCGCCAGGACCTTTCCAAAATCCTTTCCGGCGGCAACTCCGCGGCGCTGACGGCGGCCATCTGCGACGAGCTGCGGCTGCTGGGCTGCATAATACGCGGGGAGATCCGGGACTACGTCAAGATATTCGTGGAGGGGCTGGCCTCCTATGCGGCGGCGGAACCCGCCGGCCGCAGGAAGATGTTTGTGGGAGAAGGCCTGGATAATTTTTTTGCGGACATGAAGAACCTGGAGACCGCGCTGCTTTCGCTGCGGGGCGAAATCTCCGGCCCGGCCGTGCCGCTTAAGGTCCGGGAAACGGCCGCTTTCTTCGACGAATACGTAAGCCTGCTCCTGGAGGAATATCTGACGCTGCTCCTGGAAGCTCTGCGCGCGAATACCGCGGCCCGGACGCGCTTTGAAAGCGTGGAAAAAGAGGCCGTGTCCATTGTTACGGCCCAGAGCCTTTACCGCCAGACTATGAAATATCCGTCGGTGCTGACGCCGGGGTCCACCAACGAGGTGCTTATCTACAGGCGCGGGGTGCTGAAGAAATTCATGTCGGGAGTGCTTTACCTGAAGGCGGAGTTTTCCGAATGGGAAACGCTTACCCAGGTGGTTTTTGGCCTGGCGGCGGGCGCGGCAATGCTGTTCGCCGTGCTGGTAACGCTTTTTTTTCAGAGCCGCTACGCCATGAACAGCCTGCCCTTTGTTATGGCCCTGGTGGTCAGCTATGTTTTCAAGGACCGCATAAAAGACTGGCTTAAGATGCTTTTTTCGAAGAACATGACGCGCTGGATCTCCGACCGCAAGATCAATATTATCGACCCCGTCTCCGGAGGCTGCATAGGCCTGCTCAAGGAGGCGGTCACGTTCATCGGCGGCCGGTCTCTGCCGGCGGATATCTCGCGGCTGCGCAATATAGATAATATCACATCCATAGACGGAGAGGGCAAACCCGAGCGCGTTTTCAAGTACAAGAAAGAAATCGTCCTTTATCCCGGAAAAATAATAAAGCACCACGAGCGCCGCCGCGGCCTGAACGACATCATGCGCTTCAATATAAGGGAACTTACGGCACAGGCCGACGATTCCTTTGTGGATTACCCGTATGTGGATACGGTCACGGGGGAAATAAAAGCCGCCGCCTGTTCACGGGTTTATCACCTTAACCTGGTGTTGAAGTACGCGTATCTGGACCGGCAGGCGCGGCCGGTGATAAATTACGAGCGCATACGCATAGTGCTTAATAAAGACGGCATAGTGCGGCTGGAAGAAGTTAAGCTTGTCTGAGGGCACCGGCTGCGCAAATAGTCAAGGAGCCTGTTGAACATGGAAATAAAAGCTATAGGAATAATGGGCGCGAACACTACCGGCGCCGGCGCGGCGGAGGTATTCCTGAAGAGCGGGTTCCAGGTGCGTCTGTACGACGGGTTTAAAGACAGCCTTAACGTGGCGCTGGCGAAAATAAGCTGGTCGCTCCATAAGGAAGGGAAAGAGGCGCTCCTGGCGAACATCGAAGGAATACAGGACCTGTCCAAATTTAAAGGCGCGGATATCGTAATTGAAGCCGCGGCCAAATCCCCGGAAGAGCAGCGGGTTTACTTCGCGAAACTGAAAAGCTTCATCGATCCGGGCTGCGTGGTGGCGGTGCGCTGCGCTGTGCGTCCCATAGGACCGGTGCTGGCAAACTCTGACCTTCCCGGTGACCGCACCCTGGGGTTTCATTTTATAAAGCCGGTGCGCACCAATGCGCTGGTGGAGGTGGTGCGCACGCACCATACCGGGGACGCGTACCTGGAGGCGGTTACGAACCTTCTCAGGAAAATCGGCAAGATTCCGGTAGTGGTAAAAGATAACCCGGGCCAGATAGTGGAGCGTCTGGCCAGACCCTTTATCCTTTCCGCCCTGCGGCTGCTGGACGCCGGCAAGGGGTATCCGCACGAAATTGACGACGCTTTTAAGGAAGTTTCCGGGGCTCTGTCCGGGCCATTCGAGACGGCGGATTTCTCCGGGCTGGATTCAGACTGCAACGCCACCGAGGTTATTTTTGCGGCACTGGGGTCTCCGGAGAGGCTTACCCCTTCCGCCACCCAGCAGCGGCTGGTGAAGTACGGCCAGTTGGGCCGCAAGGCGACCATAGGTTTTTATATTTATGAAGAGGGGCGCATAGTAGGGGAAAACCCCATATTGCCGAACCTGGTGAAATACCTGGGGCTTAAGAAGACATCCAAAGAAGAGATCTTTGCCGAAATAATGCGGCCGGTAATTGAAGAGGCCGGGCTCCTGGCAGGCGAGATAATGGCTTCGGAGTACGATATTGAAACCGCGGTAAAGCTGGCCTTTGGCTGGCCCAAAGGGCCTTTCGCCTATGGCCGCGACCTGGCGCACATCCTTGAAAAAAAGAAAGTGTCCGAATTCGATAAACTTGATACTTTCTGAAAGTATCAGGTCCTGAAAACCTGCAATCCCTTGATTTTATTCTTACTGCCAGCGGGCCAAAGGCCGTGGGCTGCCTGCGGCAGTTGCCTTTATGCCGTCTTCAGGCTGTAAACCGGAAAGGTCGGCTATGCCGCCGGCAATGCGCATCCCAGCGGCGCGCCAGGCGGAAGAGATCGTAAAGGAACGTTTCAAAGTATAGCCCGAAGAACCGGTGCCTGATCCGCCAGAGGCTGAGCTTGTGCAGGGGGTAGGCCGCTAAATTTATAGGAAAAAAATCCAGGCGGCGGTTATAACGGTAGGCCAGGAAGCTGGAAAGATAGAGTTTCCGGGGCAGGGCCGGGGCGTCCAGCCAGGGGCAGAGCACATGTATGTGGTCGTGCAGCAGCCAGCCCGCAGGCCGGTCCGGCGGCTTGAAGCCGGCCTCTATGGCCTTAGGGTACAGGGGCGTCCCGGGCAGGGGAACATAAGATTGTATCTGAATTTCGGCGGCGGGATGGATTTTATGTATCTCGTCCGCAAAGGTCAGGCACCGGGAGATGTCGTTCTTGTACCCGGGGCCCGGGAGGCCGGCTATAAGGGAATAAACGGCGGGGATCCGGGACCGGGCCAATACTTCCAGGGCGGCCCGCACCTGGCCGGCGGAAAAGCCTTTGTGTAAGGTCCGCAGCGTATTGTCGTCGCCGGCTTCCAGGCCGAAATAAAGTTCCCGGCAGCCGGAGTCATGGAGCTTGCCTATAAGTTCTGCGGAAACGGCTTCCACGCGGAAATTCGCCAGCCACTGAAGGGAAGCCTCCCTAAGCAGCTCCGCGTAGGCGGCTATCTCCGCTGGGTCGCCGCCGCGGAAAGTATCATCGTAAATGTCCAGGAGGGAAACGCCCAAGGCGCGCAGTAGGGCCGCTTCGCCGGCCAGCGTGGCCAGCGGCTTCATCCTTATGGGGCCGTGAAATGCCCGGCTATAGCAGAAATCGCAGGTGAACGGGCAGCCCCGTGAGGTCTCATAGCCTACTGCGGCTTTCCCGCCGGAGTCCAGCAGGTAGCGCCGCAGGCGCGGCAAAGCTTTTCCCTGGTAGGGGAAAGGGAGCAGTGAAATGTCCGGGGACGGCCGCGGTGGAGTTATTACGCAGCGCCCGTCCTGCCGGTACGCTATGCCATAGATCCGCGACAGATCGGGGGTGCCGGCTTGTGCGGCGCCGGCCAGTTCCGCCAGCGTCTCTTCTCCCTCCCCAATAGCTACACAGTCCACGCAGGTCTCGCTCAAAACCTGCCCGGGCAGGGCGGAGGGGAATATTCCGCCCCACACTATCCGGCATTCGGGGGCAAGCTTTCTGGCCCGCCTGGAAAGTGCAAGCGCCGAGGCTATCTGCCGCCCGCCCCTGACGGAAAAGCCGGCCCACAGCGGGCCTTTGGCAAGCAGTTTTTTAAAGCGGTCGCCGGAATCCGTTTCTTCGTCGAAATATTCCACCTCTATGCCTTTGCTTTCCAGGAACGCGCCCAGCGCGAAGAGGGCCATAGGCAAAGCGGCGCCGTAAGGATAGGAGTCCAGGCGGCTATGGCAAAGAAGCACGAAATTTTTCATAGATTCAGCTTTTGCCGTTGAAGATGGCGGGATCCAGGGTCGGTTTTTTCCCCAACAGAAACCTTGCGCACTCTTCCGCCAGCGAATAGGCGGCGCAAGCGCACACAGGAAAAGAGAGCAGCGTGCTAAGGAAAACGCCCCAGAGGAGGAACAGCGGGCCGCGGCGCTTTAAAAGGAAAGCATAAAAAGACGCGTAAGCCGTAAGCCATACCGCCAGGGCGGCGCCGGCAAAGGCCAGGAACAGCGGTGAATTATGTCCCGCCAGCAGTGCCCCTGTGGCGAGAGGAAAAGCCGCGGTACCGGCGGCGTACGTGCCGGTGGTCAGATTGGCCTCAAAGCGCCGGTCGGACGCGCAGAATATTTTTATCCACCAGTAAACGCGGCTGGTAAACCTGAAAATAACTTTACGTGCCCCTCCCCAGTGATGGGCCAGCGCTACGCCGGGGTCAAGGCGGATGTTCAGCCCCATGGCCGCCATGCGCCGTCCCAGCGTTTCGTTCTCCACCTCCACGCCTTTGGGAAATTCCAGGAAGCCGCCGGCCCTGTCCATTACTTCCCTGCTGCAAATGGCGCACCAGGCATTAAAGCCGTTATAGCGGTTCACCGTTCCGCTCAGAAGAAAAGAATGATGCGCGAAAAGGGCGTAGTAATCTGACATCGGCCCCGGGTCCAGCGGCACTTCGCTGTAGGTGCCGGCGACCACATCCGCGCCGTTGGCGTCCAGGCTCGCTAAAAGCCGGTCTATGGAGCCGGGCTCCAGGCGCACGTCAGCGTCCAAAGACAACAGCAGCGGTCCGCGCGCCAAAGCGAGCGCCTGGTTCCTGGAATAGGTTACCCCCCGGTTGGCCGGATTGGTTGTGACGCGCAGGGGCAGGCGGGAGGTGAACGAGGTTAATACTCCGCGCGTCGCGTCGGCGGAGGCGTCGTCGCAGACGCAGACCTCGAAATCCTTAAAGCGCGACAGGCAAAGCGATTCCAGGAGAACACGCAGCTCCTTTTCTGCGTTATAGGCCGCTATTATGATGGAAATTTGAGCCATGAAAGCGTCAAGCCCGGCGTTGAGGCCGCCTGCCGCGGCTTCCGGGGGTAATTCTATTAGATCGTGCAAGGAGGCGTTGGAAGGCGGCCATTTTTGAGCTTCAGAGCAGGAATGGGATAACCCTCTTCGTTCGCGCGGCGTAGGCGGCGTATCCGGGATATTCAGCCGCCACCAGGCGTTCCTCGGCCAGCATGCGGACGGCCAGGCCGGCGGTAGGGACCAGCCCTATTAAAAAGTTTAAAAATGAGGGATGGGTAAGAACGCCCGCCCAGGTAAGGTAGAGGGCCGCGGCGTAAATAGGGTGCCGCAGATATTTGTAGGGGCCGTTCGTTACCAGGCCGCCGGCTGTGGGGGCCGCGGAGGCGTTGAAGCTCCTGCGCCCGAAAGTGAAGCGCGCCCATACCATTATTGAAAGCGCCAGTACCTGTACCAGGATCCCCGCCGGTGCCGCGGCGATAAGTGCCTGGCGCAGCACCAGCGCCGCCAGGGCGAAAAATGAGACCGTAAGCCCCAGGATGGACGCGGTTGCCGGATTCATAGCCAAAGCATACCACAACTCTTTGGCAGGGCACAACGGCTGCCGTTGAAAAACAAGGGTTGCGCGCCAGGCCCGGCAAGCCGCCAATAATTAACGCTGCCCGCGGCGAAATGCCTTATGGAATTTAAGACTTTCCCTGCGCTTTTTTGTATTATATTTCTGCGCGCCGCGGGCGCGCGAAAGCTGCACAATTTATAAGGCGGTGAAATGTCATGAGGGAATTTAATAAAAAGATATTGTTCGTGGGGTATGGCTCCGTAGCGCAGTGCGCCCTGCCCATGCTGTTCAAGCTTGTAAAGGTGCCGGCCAGGAATATAACGGTCATGGACTTCGAGGATAAGCGAAAAGCGCTTAAGCCCATGCTGGCTAAAGGCGTTAAGTACGTGCGCGCGCAGGTCGCCAAAAAAAACATGAGTTCCCTGCTGGGGAAATATCTGTCCGCCGGGGATATGCTCATCGACCTGGCCTGGAACATAGACGCCTGCGAGATCCTGCAGTGGTGCCATGACCGCGGCGTGCTCTACATTAACACTTCCACCGAGCTTTGGGACCCTTACAAAGGCGCCGTGGACAAGCATCCTACGGAACGCACCCTTTATGTCCGGCACATGGCCATGCGCAAGATGATAGCCGGGTGGAAGACCAAGGGCCCGGCCGCGGTAATAGAGCACGGCGCCAACCCCGGCCTGATTTCGCATTTCGCCAAGAAGGGCCTGATAGATATAGCCAACAGCCTTATCTCCGACGGTAAAGCGAAGGGCGCCAGGGCCGAGAAACTGCGCCAGCTGGTGAACGACCGGACCTTCAACGAGCTTTCCAGGGAGATCGGCGTGAAGGTGATCCACGTCAGCGAGCGCGACACACAGGTTACCGACAAGCCCAAACAGGTGAACGAATTCGTGAACACCTGGAGCGTGGAAGGTTTCCGCGAAGAAGGCGTGGCGCCGGCCGAGCTGGGCTGGGGCACGCACGAGAAGACCCTCCCTCCGATGGCCTGCCAGCACAAGAGCGGCCCTGGCAACCAGATCTGCCTGGCCCGTATGGGCATGAATACCTGGATCTCCACCTGGGTGCCGAATTACTGCATACACGGCATGCTGGTCCGCCACGGCGAGGCCTTCACCCTGTCCGACCGGCTGACCGTCTGGAAGAAAGGCCGTGCCGTATACCGTCCCACCGTGCATTACGCCTATTGCCCGTCCGACTCCGCCATTGCTTCGCTCAACGAGCTGCGCGGTTACGACTTCAAGCTGCAGCCCAAGGTGCGCATCCTCGGCGACGAGATCACGAGCGGCTATGATACCCTGGGCACTCTGCTGATGGGCCATGACTATAACGCCTGGTGGACCGGCACGATACTGGGGATAGACGAATCGCGCAAACTGATACCGCACCAGAACGCCACTACGATACAGGTGGCCATAGGCGTACTGTCGGCGGCCATGTGGATGATGGACAACCCGGAGACCGGTTTCAACGTGCCCGAGGACCTGCCGCACGACTATATACTGAGGATAGCCAAACCCTGGATCGGCAAGCTTCATTCGGCGAAGTCCGACTGGACGCCGCTGAAGCATTACACCAACGCTTTCAAGGGCTATAACAACCCCTACGTGGACAGGAAGGACCCGTGGCAGTTCAAGAATTTCCTTATAACGGACAGCGATTAAGGGAAAATTCGGTAATTAATAAAAAAACTGGAGGCCAGAGTGATATCACAAAAACAGCTGCAGGCGCTCGCTAAGAAACACGGCACACCTCTTTTCATCGTGGACCACGATGAAATACGGAAGAACTACGCGCAGTTCAAGAAATATCTCCCCCGGGTGCAGGCCTACTACGCGGTTAAGGCGGAGCCCCTTCCGGAGATAGTCCAGACGCTGTACAAAGCCGGCGCAAGCTTCGACGTGGCCTCCATGCCGGAATTCCTCATCGTCCATGAGAATATTAAAAAGATGCCGAACAAGAAGCGCCTGGCCTGGATCTGGGACAAGATCATCTACGCCAATCCCATAAAGCCCAACGAAACCCTGCGACAGCTGGACCCCTACCGGCCCCTGGTGACTTTCGATAATATCGAGGAAATTCACAAGGTGAAAAAATACGCTCCGCACGCGGGCATGGTGCTGCGTATAAGGGTGCCTAACACCGGCGCCGTGGTGGAGCTCTCCTCCAAGTTCGGCGCGGCTCCCGGAGAGGCCGTGGACCTTATCCTGGCCGCAGAGAAGGCCGGCCTGGGCGTTGAGGGCCTGAGCTTCCATGTCGGCAGCCAGACCACCAACTTCGAGAATTTCGTGCAGGCCATTAACCTGGCCGCCGATATCTTTAAGGAGGCGAAAGAGCGCGGCCACACCAGGATGAACCTGCTGGATATCGGCGGCGGTTTCCCGGCGCCTTACGACGCGTCCGTAAAACCGTTCAGGGAGCTGGCCACGAAGATAAATTCCGAGATAAACCGCCTCTTCCCGAAGAATATCGAAATACTGGCGGAGCCAGGCCGGTTCATGATAGCTACCGCCGGGACCTCGGTGGTCAAGATTAACGGAAAAGCGGTGCGCGACGGCAAAACCTGCTATTATGTTGATGACGGCGCCTACCATACCTACTCCGGTATAATCTTCGACCACCAGCACTGCCATATGAAATCGTTCAGGAAGGGCCCCGAGCAGATCTGCGGCGTGTTCGGCCCCACCTGCGACGCGCTGGACGTGATATCGATGTCCGAGAATCTGCCGGCGGACCTGAAGCTGGGAGAGCTGCTTTACAGCGCCAACATGGGCGCATACAGCCACGCCTCCTCCACTAACTTCAACGGCTTCCCGCCCGCGAAAGTGGTGCACATCAACCGGTAAGCGTCAGCCAGGGTAATAAAAACCGCGGGGAAAGCCCCGCGGTTTTTTTTTATTATCTGCAGGCTGCCGCCGGGCGCCAACCTGAAAATCGCAGTTGCCCGTGCTTCTTTCAGTGGGGCCGCCAGTAATACCCTGGCCGCAGGTTCGCTTGAATTGCGCTTGTCAGTATTGTAGCCTGTAATTGTTCCCGAAGACGCGCCCTATGCTGCCAGTAAATATCGCGTTGGCTGCTGGCTGAGCAGGAAGCTGATGTCCGTGAAAAAATATTTATCCCGTATAATGCTGTTTCGAATTTTCTGCCTGGCTCTGCCTGTTATATTGTTTTTGTTTATGGAAGCGGGATTGCGTCTGGCCGGGTTTGGCGCAGGGAGACCGGTATTTAGAAACGTCGGGACAACTAAAAACGGAAAACTTGTTGTTACGGACCAGGGGGGGGCAGCTGACTATTTCTTTGCCAGTCGCGGGTATCCCGGAAAAATTATCCAATACAACTTCTTTCAGCCCAAGGACGCAAATACGGTGCGGATATTTGTTGTTGGCGAGTCTGCCGCCAGAGGGTTTCCGCAGCCGCGCAATCTTGCCTCTTCGGCGTTTCTTGAGGCAATGCTGCGGGATGTATGGCCGCGCAGAAAAGTCGAAGTTATAAATCTCGGCATAACAGCCGTGGCCAGTTATCCGGTTCTTGAGGTAATGAATGAGGCATTGCAGTATTCTCCGGATCTGATTATTGTTTACACCGGGCACAATGAGTTTTTTGGGGCCTATGGGGTGGCTTCGGTGGGTTGGGGCGGCAGTAACCCCTGGACGCTGCGCTTTACCCGGTTCTTTAATTCATTAGCCCTGGTTCAAACAGGCAAAAAGGTGTTAGCGCCGGGACACTTTAACACTCCTATGTCACTTATGGAGAAAATGGTGGGTCAGGCGTATATCGCGCCTGATGACTGGCGGCGTAACGCGGCGAAGGACAGTCTGTACCGCAATGTCCGTGAGATGCTTGCCCGTTGTCAGGCGCGTGGAATTCCGGTGATCCTCTGCACACAACCTTCCAATGAGCGCAATATCGCTCCTATCGGGCAATACAGGTTTGCGGGTATTCCCGAAGATAAACAACAGGAATTTGAGAGGCATATTAATCTCGGATCGCACTTGCTTGCTGCAAAGCCGGCATTGGCGCTTATTCCATTTCAATCCGCCTGCGGTCTGATTCCTGACCATGCCCGGGCCCATTTCTTTCGCGGGCAAGCGTTGTTCGCTCTTCATCGCTATAGGGAAGCACAGGAGGCATTCACGCGGGCGCGCGATCTGGACCCCATGCCGTGGCGCGCAACTTCTTCCATCAATGAAACCTTGCGCTCTGTGGCCCGGGAATTCAAGATTCCGGTCTGCGATCTTGAGGCTGTGTTTCGCGCAAACAGCCACGGCGGCAGTATCGGCTGGGAATTGATGAACGATACTGTGCATCCCGTATTGCGCGGGCAGGCACTTGTTGCTGAAGCGGTTACGGACAGCTTAACACGGTTTTCCGGACCGTTGGCGGTTTCAAGTGCGGCATATAACGCTCTGGCGGGTTGGCAGGCGTATGCCGGAAGATTGGGGGATAATAAATATGACCGTTGTACGGTGGCTTACAGGATGCACGCATTTTTTGGGTTATCATATATGCGCAGCAGCAATCCTGACGCGGTATCCCGATTTAAACAGTTAGCCGCAAAGATTGAAGGCACAGAGACTCCGGACATCCAGAATATGCTGCGGAACAATAACCCCTTTGACAGGCGCCCCATAACAGCCCGTGTGGCCCGTGCGTTTATGCTCAAAAAAAAATATGCTGAAGCTTTTGAGCTCTACAAGATTGCGCAGCGGTCGGTCCCGTTCTACACGCCTTTGTATATGGAGTATGTGTATTTAGCGCTTCTTTGCCGGGAGAAACTAAATGGCAGTGTGACTGCCGCCGAGCGGTTGCAGGCCATGGAGGCCATTGAGCAGGGGCGTGTTCTATTGCGGTATGGGTTCCCGGACGCAAAGGCGACACGGTTTTATCTGGGCCGATTGCTCCAGCTATGTGGAGCGACTTGTTCCCGGTAAAGTGCAAATTCCGCGTTTCCGATTAACAGTTAATTTAAATTTTCAGGCTAACTCAGGTAGCCCATCAGGCGGTAGATAAGTTTGGCGGCGTTCAATTCGGTGATATTGGAGCCTTTCTGGGGGCTGACTTCCACCAGATCCACACCCACCACCCTTTTCTTTTTGCAGACCGCCCTGAAAAGCCGCAGGGCTTCATACCACATGAAGCCCCCGGGTTGGGGGGTCCCGGTACCCGGCATTACCGCGGGGTCGAACCCGTCCACGTCTATAGTTATGTAGACGGTAGCCGTCAGCTCGCGCAGGATGTTTCGTTCAAGTTTCCTGAAATCCAGGTTCTCGTGCATGAGGTGGGTGGTCACCTTGCCGGCGTTGTGGTACTGCCGCTCGTCGGCACCCACGCTGCGTATCCCTATCTGCACCACCCGGTTGGTGCGCGAGGCCGGGTACACCGCCGAGGCGTGGCTGTGCGCCGAGCCCTGATAGGACGGGCGCAGGTCGGCGTGCGCGTCGAAATGCAGGATGGAAAGGTTTTTATGCCGTTTAATGAAAGGCGGCAGCAGGGCCTGGGTGACGCTGTGCTCCCCGCCGATAAAAAAAGGAATGGCGGTGGTGGAGGCAAGCAGCGCGTTCACGGTTTTTTCAAGGTAGGGGAAGAACTTTTTCTCGGCCAGGGCGCCGTCCACCGGCTGCGTGGTGAAGATGCCTTTTTTCCAGGTCTCGGCCTTCGTCTCCTCGTCCCAGAGCTCCAGCTGGTAGGAGGCGTCTATAACCGCGGCGGGGCCGTATTTTGTTCCCTGCCCGTAGGAAGTGGTCTTTTCGTAAGGCACCGGTACCACCACGAAGGAGGCGTCTTTAAGGTGTATCCTCTTACGGAGCACGAACTGGTTTTCTGCCGGTATAACTGTCATGGAGCCTCCACAATGCCGCCGTAATGATACGGGCCCGTAACCGGGCCCGTACATTCAGGTAAAAAATTTCGCTCAGAACAGGAAAACGGCCGCGGCTACTGTAGTGGTCCAGATGTTTTCCATGCCTATGCCGGACTGTGTAATGTTGCGGGTCGTCACGATCTTGCCGCTGAGCTTCCAGATCTCTTCTTTCTGATCCCAGGTGGTTTCTCCGCCGAACTCTATCCCCTGGATGGTGGAGAGCATCAGCGCGGCCAGATCTTCCGAATAATCCCCGGTCTTCTCGTCGGTCTCGCCGAAGGTGTGGTGTTCGGAAATGTAGCCGTAATGCGCCTGGTCCTTCGGGACGGCCAGGCCTACGGAAGAGGCTATCAGCCGGTGGTTCTCGTTTATGGCGTTGCGGCTCAGCACGCAGTGCACTATCTGCCCGTCCTTGAGCTTCTCTATGCCCTTCTTGGCCGGGATGATTTTGCAGTGCGGGGGGAAAATGCTGGAGACGTGAACAAGATTATACTTCGCTATCTTGGCGTCCCTGAGGGCCTCTTCGAAACTGGCGAGCTTCTCTTTGTGGCGCCCCAGGCCTTTAGTGAGAAACACTTCTTTAGGTACGGGAAATGAGGACATTGGCTTATTATAATAAATTGCAGCGGCAGCGGGCCAGCTGCTGCACTGCGGCCGGAGGTTATGGTTTTTTCCCCAGGTCCTGCG
>MGVB01000013.1:18540-18747 GCA_001800275.1 Elusimicrobia bacterium RIFOXYA12_FULL_57_11 | reverse complement strand
CCGCACCCTTGACACGATTCATACTCCATAACAACATCATAAACCTTGTAAACTGAATTAAGTGCGTTAACGAAATTATTTTCCGTAAGAAAAACGCAAATAACGACTTCTAACTTACCAAGGAGCAGAAACAATGGCCAAGATCACCAGGGCGCTGATCAGCGTCTCCGACAAAAGAGGCATCATCGAGTTTTCCAAAGTACTGGC
>MGVB01000013.1:17312-18530 GCA_001800275.1 Elusimicrobia bacterium RIFOXYA12_FULL_57_11 | reverse complement strand
GTGGAGATTCCGCGCGAGTCGCTTAATAAAGCGTTGCGCTATGTGCTGGCTGAAATCCCGCGGCATATGAAACCGGAGGAAGGTGAGACTTCTTTCCTGCTGTACGCCGCCTATGTAGTAACGTCTTTCCCGGCCGGCTGGCCCGAATATAAGACCGCCGCGTCTTACGCGCGCAAATGGGCGCAATACGCGGATGCGCGGGCCAATACCCTGACCGCCTTCGGCAAGGCCCACGCCGCTTATGTGTGGCTGCGCCTTGGCGACAGGAAGCGCGCTGAAAACTACCTGACCCGCGCAATGGACGGGGCGCGGGAGGATGAAACCGCCGGTGTCTACTGGACGCCGGAGAAGATGTCCTGGTTGTGGTACAACGACACGGTGGAGAAACACGCCTTTCTCTTGAGAACGCTGCTGGCCTTGCGCCCTGGTGACCCCAAAATCTCCGGCATGGTGAAGTGGCTGCTCTTCAGCCGCAAGGCGAACGGATGGAAATCCACCAAGGCTTCTTCCGCGGCTATCTATTCCCTGCTGGAAGTAATGAAGAAGAAAGGGGCGTTGGATAAACCGGAAAAATTATCCATAAACTGGGGTGAGCTTTCCTGTTCCCGCGAACTTAAACCGTTCGACTGGGTAGAGAGCCCGCTGCGGTGGTCGCGGTACGGGCCTCTCGCACAGCGTTCCTCCGTAGCCGCGACGGTCAAGAAAGACGGGCCCGGGCTGGCCTTCGCCTCGCTTACCGGTATTTACACCACCGGCCGGCAGGCGGAGGAATCGCCTGACGGCATGATGAACGTTTCCCGCAAATATTTCAGAAGAGTAAAGGAAGGGGAAAATTACGCGCTAAAACCGCTTTACAGCGGGGACACCGTGGCGGTGGGGGACCAGTTGGAAGTGCAGCTTACGGTAAACAGCCGCAGCCAGTTCGAATATGTGTATCTTAAAGACCCTCGCGGGGCCGGTTTTGAGGGGGAAGCGCTGACCAGCGGCTGGAGGTGGGACGGGCTTTCCCGCTACGAGGAACCGCGCGACTCGCTTACCAACTTCTTCATGGAATGGCTGCCCCACGGCGAGTATGTGCTGAAGTACCGCGTGCGGCCCACCACGCCAGGGACTTACCGCATAGGTTCCGCGGTGCTGCAGTCCATGTACGCGCCGGAATTCTCCGCGCATTCTGCCGGGATGGTGCTTTCCGTAAAGTAGCCTGGTAAGCGCTGGTGG
>MGVB01000013.1:0-17292 GCA_001800275.1 Elusimicrobia bacterium RIFOXYA12_FULL_57_11 | reverse complement strand
TGCGGCGGCCAGGCGGTATCAGGATGCTTCCAGTTTTCACACATTTTTTGAATAAGTTTTGCCGCCCCGCCAGGGAAGGCTGGGCTGTAAGATTGTTTATGACGGCCCTGCCGGCGCTCCTTGCCGTAGGGCTTTCTCTGCTGAATGTGTTCCATTCGAGTAAATTCGACGGGTGGACGATACAATGTCCGCGCCGCCCGATAGGCACCTTCCTTATTGGAGGTTTGCCAAGCAGTGAGATTACCATAAGTCTGCCGCTTTACGAAACGGTATTGGCTTTTATCATTAACCTGGGAATAAAACCGGAGCTGCTGCTTGTGGTTATACCTGCCGGTATTTATATCCTTGTGTTTTGCGCGGGCTGCCTTGTGAGAAGTTATAGGGCCGGGATCGTGTCCCTTGTGGCGGCCAGCTTATTTCAGTATTTCCTGGTAGTCGATCATGACCTGGAACAATCCTTCTACAGCTTTCTTCTTTTGCTGATCTTATGCCTGCTGCTTTTAACGCGGCGTGAAAATACCCTGAAAAACAGCGCTATGGCGGGCTTTGCCATAGGAGCGTCCCTGCTTACGCGGTCACCCCTCTTTTTGTTCCCGTTTGTTGTATTGCTCTGCGACCGGTTTTTCGGCGTATTTCGTTTAAAGTTATTTGCCCTGCGGTCGCTTGTGTTTCTGGCAGCCTGTTATGTTTTACTGGTCCCGTGGGTTTTTTTAAACTATTCCTTAACCGGCAAACTTACCCTCTTGGATGGCGACCGCGCCGCCGATAATGTTATTACAGCAGCTAATGGCAGCATCTATACCATGGAGGGGGATACTTACAAGGCGGTTGGTATTGCCGGTGATGCCAATGTGTTCACCTATTTTCTGAATGAGGTGTTGAAGAACCCGCTTTCCCACGCTCTTACCATACTGAGAAGAATATGGCATATCTTTTTGTTTCAGCCAATTCTGTTCTCCCTTTTGCTGATAGCAGTCGCGCTGGGCAGGGGTAGGGACAAGGCCGCTGCTCTCGCGCTGCCAGCTTACTTTGTCGGCATCCACTCGCTGCTTTCCATAGAGGCGCGCTATTTTATGCCGATGGCGTATTTGCTGCCCCCGTTTATTGTCGGCATGTTTTTTCCTGCGCGCCAGGATAACGCGCCGCAACAATGCGGCATCGCGAAGAGATATCTGCTTACGGCGTTCTGGTCTGTTTTTGTGGCAGTATTGGCAGTTGAGGCGCTGCTGCTCGCTTATCCTCACAGGGTAGCCAGGAATGCCGCCTCGGATGACGCTCTTGCCCGCGCGGCACAACGTTTCCCGCATGACAGCGCGTTGCAGTATATGAAATGCCGCGAGCTTTGGCGCAATGGCGATGACGCCGGCTTTTATAAATGCCTTGGAGGCTATAACCGGAAATTCGGGAATGAAATTGACGCTTATGTGCTTTCTGTTATTGTTTCCAGTTCACCATTACATTCAGAGTTTCCTCCCTGCGGGGGGGGGTATCCTCCTTGTCTGATGCCCCGGATAATAAAGATGCTGGGGGAGCTGAAAATGGGGGACCAGGCGGCGGCAGCGGTTTCTCTTCGGCAGGCATATTCCGTATATGAAACCGGGCATAACATGCTGCGGGGCACGCCTTATGAAAAGGACAGGGAACTTGCCGCCCGTATTAAACAGGATTCTTCCTACTTCTGGACCCAATATGTGTATGAGGGGCTTTTATTATGGCCTCCCGCGCAAATGGCGAAAATACTTTTGGGGATTGAGAAATGGATAGTGCTGCCCTCCCGGTTAGCGGTAGTTAACGCGGCGCTTAAGGATAAGCGCTTCCGGGAAAAATCAGGTGACATCCGGATAAGAGAGTGGCTTGCGCGCGGCGCCTCATTAGCCGGCCCATGGGGGGATGGCGAAGAAGCAACAACAACTTGGGGAGCGACAAAGCCGGAGCTTCGCAATATGCGCGCGTTCCAGGGGGGCGAGGCGGCCCCGCAGGCACTTATGGCCTTGTGTGTCAGCCTGGCGGAAGAAAATAAAAAAGAGCAGGCCCTCCAGGCCTGCCAAAGTGTCGTTTACGCGATAGACACAGGCGCGTCTGGTAAGGCGGAGGGTATGCGGAACTTGAGCAGTGACGCGTCATTTGAAAGCTGCAAACTGCTTCACTCTCTTGGGCGCTATGAAGAGGCGCGGGAAACCCTCGCGTGGACGGTTAAAAACGCTCCGCCCGGCTGGCCCGGCCTCGCTGCAGCTGAAGTGCTTCTCGAAAAAAGCCGGTAAATATAGGGGTTTTATGCCGGGCTTCAGCGTGCCCCGAAATTATATAATGCTCATGTCCGTAGTGGAGCGTAGCGAAAATAAATATTAAGTAACAACCGGGTTACGAGGCGGAAATTAATCAATGGCAGTGTCAAAGATATTCGAATTTGAACGCGAGGTCCGCTCTGATGAAATAGACGAGCTGGGCCATGTAAATAACCAGGTCTACCTGGACTGGTTCATGGACGCGGCTACCAGGCATTCCGCGGCCGTGGGCTGGGACCTCGGGCGTCTGGTTAAAATGGGCGAAGGCTGGGTGGTCAGGCGCCACGAAATAGATTACCTGCTGCCGGTAAAACCCGGGGAAAAAATACTTATGCGTACCTGGGTCGAAACCGCGGAACGCGCCTCCTCCGAAAGACATTACGAGATCCTCAGGTGTTCCGACGGTAAAAAAGCTTGCTGCGGCCGTACTATGTGGGTTTGGATAAATTATAAGACCGGCCGTCCCGGCCGCATTCCTGAAGCGGTAATAACAGACTTTGTGAACTGGACTCCCCGGAAACAGCAGGTATAGGCGCTGCCGCAGGCTGGCGGAAAGCCGGCCTGGCGAGGTAAGAAGCCCGCCTTGTCCCGGCGGGTTTTTTTGCGGGCGGGTTTTGGCCCGCCAGCCGCGGTTTACGCGGGGGTATGTTGTGGTAAAATATATGCAGCGGATTTTTCAGGAGGCATAATTATGCGCTTCGCAAAACGTATCGTGCTTTTTCTCGCGGTCAACATCCTCATACTTGTAACCCTTTCCTTTACGCTGAACTTTCTGGGTGTCAGGCCCTACCTGAGCGCCCGCGGTATGGACTACAATTCGCTAATGCTTTTCTGCCTGGTCTGGGGTATGGGCGGCGCGTTCATCTCTTTGGGGTTATCGCGTGTTATGGCCAAGTGGATGATGGGCGTGGTGGTGGTCGAGGCCGGGAACTCCGACGCGACGCTGTCCCGGCTGGTGCAGACGGTGCATAATCTCGCCAAAGCGGCCAACCTGCCGGCCATGCCGGAAGTAGGTTATTATTCCAGCCCGGAAATAAACGCTTTTGCCACCGGCCCCACGCGCAGCCGGGCCCTGGTGGCCGTGTCCGCGGGTTTGCTGGAAGCCATGGATTGGGAGCAGATAGAGGGTGTGCTGGCCCATGAAATAGCTCATGTGGCCAACGGAGATATGGTAACCATGACGCTGGTGCAGGGCATAATAAACGCCTTTGTAATGTTCCTGGCGCGGGTCATAGCTTTTTTTATCTCCAGCCGCGGCCGCGATTCCGACAGCGGTTCCGTGCCCAATTACTTCCTGGTAATGGCGCTTGAAATGGCGCTGAGCCTGCTTGGGCTGATAGTAGTTTCAGCTTTTTCCAGGATGCGTGAATACCGTGCGGATGCCGGCGGCGCCGGACTGGCGGGTCGGGAAAAGATGATAAGCGCGCTGGAAGGGCTTAAAAAAAACGCGCGATACGCGGACCTTACCGGTAAAGAGTCTCTGGCGACCCTTAAGATCGCCGGAAAACCCCGCGGCTTCGCGGCGCTTTTTGCCACGCATCCGCCGCTGGAAGAGCGTATTGCGCGCCTGAAAGCGGCCGTGTAGGCGCGTTGTCGCGGCCCCCTTGCGCTTTGCGGGGGAACTGCTATAATCCAGTTATCCGAAACGCATATGAAAATACTGCTTGCTGAAGACGACGAGCCTGTACGCGAACTGTTGACGGCGTTTATGTCCGATTTGGGGCACGAGGTCGTTTCAGTTGAGAACGGGCAGGAACTTGTAAAGCTGGCGCTGGACGTGCGTCCTGACCTGGTAGTTACGGATATGCATATGCCGGAAATGACCGGCGATTCCATGATATCAATGATAGACATGTATCCTCCGCTTGCCGGTGTCCCGGTGATAATGGTTACAGGCGCCTCAAAAATGGAACTGGATGAAGCCTGCATACCCCCGGAGATCCCGGTCATCGCGAAGCCGGTGGATTTCAGCAAGCTGGCGGCCGAGATTTTAAAGATTGCAGAAAGAACCGGCGGTGCCGGCGCATGACTTACGGCTTTTGATCATGTGCGGACGCTATTCGCAAACCCGCAGCCTGGCCGAAATCGTACAGCGGTTTTCGGTGAAACCCCCGCCGTTCAACTCCAAACTGTCTTATAATATTTTCCCAGGCGCCCTGCGGCCGGTGGTCTGCGCTGACGGTCTTAAACTTTTGAAGTGGGGATTTTTGCCCGGCTGGGTTGCCGGCGGCGGGGCCCATATCTCGCTTCCGTCGGGCGGCAATTCCATGGAGCGGAAATTCTCCACGGAAACTTCAGTGCCTGAGGCGGATGCTCAGGCGCGGGAGGGGTTTATAAACGCCAGGGCCGAGGGCATAGCTTCACGGCCGGCTTTCCGGACGGCTTTATACAGGAACCGCTGCCTGGTGCCGGCAGACGGGTTTTATGAGTGGCAGCATTCCGCCGGCGCCAAAACGCCGTATCGGTTCGAGATGCGCGACAAAAGCCTGTTCGCCATGGCCGGGGTTTATGAGGAAAAGAACGGCACTTACGCCATAATAACGGCGGTCGCCAACGCCCTGGTCCGTTCCGTTCACCATCGCATGCCTGTCATTCTTGAGCGTCGCCACGAGGCCCTTTGGCTGGACCCGAAAATGAAAGACAGCGAAGTACTGCTGCCGTTGCTGCGTTGCTGCGATTCCGCCCTTATACACGGGTACCGCGTCTCCGACCTGATAAATGACCCGGTTAATGATTCCGCGGCTTGCCTTGAGCCGCTGCCGCAGTGACCCATAGCCGGGGTGCTGATTCCTCTGAACTACGTATATGAACGCGAGACCTGAGCAAATACTTGCCGGCCGTTTTCCCGCCGCGGCCTTGCGCCGGGCGCGGAACAATGTTTTCATTGTTGTTCTGCCAGTTTACTTAATGTTTATTCATTCACTGTTTTCCATTAAAGCGCGTCGGCTGGCTGCCGCCGGCGGTCTGTGATTTTTGCTAAAGTTATGCCGGGTATGCTCACTAAATTACCACAACCGCTGAACGAGCTCTTTGCCTTCTGCGCGCCGTTTACGGAGGCTGCCTGGTTCAGGGCGCTGCTCCCGGTGTGCCTGGTGGTTGTTTTTTTCCCTAACTTCACCGCCCCGCCGGCCCAGGTCATGCAAAATAGTCAGGGCGGGTTTTTACTGGCCGGGCTGCCGCATGGCGCAATCACCTGGCAGATGCCTTTTTTTCCCTCCGCGATTTCTTTTTTACTGCACCTGGGGCTGCCGCTTAACATTGTGGCGTCGGTCCTGCATGCGGCCGTTGCCGGGTTGTGCTTTGTTTCGGGCAGCCTGCTGGGCGGGTATTGGGCCGGCATACTTTCCCTTGCGGGGATAGGCCTTTTTGCGGCGTCGCCGATAAGCGGTAATTACGAGCAGATCTTTTACAGTTTTTTCCTCCTTTTGATCTTCTGCCTGCTCCTCCTGAAGCGCCGTGATGATAAATTGCTGTACAGCCTGCTCTGCGCGCTGGCCATAGGCGCTTCCCTGCTGGTGCGCACCCCGTTGTTCCTTTTCCCGGCAGTGGTAGTGTTTTTCGACTGGCTGCGCGCGAAAGAACGCCCGGTGCCCGTGTGGCGGCATGTCCTCTTTTTGGGGTTATGTTATGTGCTGCTGGTCCCCTGGGGCTTTTTGAATTATTCCCTGTCCGGTAAGGTGGAATTTCTGGAGAACGAGCGGGCCGCGGACAATATCCTTACCGCGGCTATGGGCAGCGTGTATACCATGGAGGGCTCCGCCAGGCGGGCGGCCGGCATAGGCGACCAGGACAGCGCTTTCGCTTTTTTTGCGCGCGAGGTGGCGGCGCATCCCTTGCGCTACGGCCTTGGTACGGCAAAAAGGTTATGGCATATTTTCCTGTTCCAGCCTTGGCTGTTCGCTTTTTTTGGCGCCGCAATGCTGCTGTACCGGGGAAGAGACCGGGCGCTGGTCTTTATGCTGCCGCTCTACCTGGTAGCTATTCACTCGCTCCTTTCCGTTGAGTCGCGGTACTTCTACCCGGTGGTGTATCTGTTGCCCCCGCTTATAGCTGGGACTTTCCTGCGGGCGGCGGGAGCGGGTGGCGAACGGGTGCAGGGCCTGGCGCACAAGGTGGTGATAACGGCCTTTTGCGTTATGGCGGCCGCGGTGCTGGGCCTTGAGGGGCTTTTGATGGTTTACCCCTGGCGTGCCGCCAATACCGCCTTTACGGAGGATATGTTCTCGCGCGCTTCCGCGCGGTTTCCGCGGGAACAGGTTTTTTATGAGCGCAAATGCCGGGAAATCTGGCGCAAAGGCGAAGACGCCGGTTTTTACGCGTGTCTTGGCGTCTATAGCCGGAAATACGGCGACGAAGTTAAAGCTTATTTCCTGGCGGCGATGGCCGCCGGATCCGCGCGCGAAATCCCCGCGCCGCCCTGTACCGGGGCGAACACCTGTGCGGAGAACTTGATAGTAAAGATGCTGCGCGAATTAGACCTTGGCGACCAGGCCGCGGCTGGAAAATCTTTCAACGCTGCCCGGGCTGCGCACCAGGTGTGGGGTAACGGTCTGCGCGGGGAACCGTATGAAAGGGACAGGGAGATAAACGTCCTTATAAGACGGGATTCCAGCAGTTTTGAGAACGGCCTGTATAACGTGCTCACTTTATGGCCTGTTTCAAGTATGGGCAGGATAATTGCCGGGATAGAAAAGCAGGCCGTGCTGCCCGCGCGGCTGCGCCAGCTGCGGCAGGGGCTGAACTATACGCGCGGGGCCGGCAAGGCCGGGGAGCTGAGGGTGCGGGAATGGATAATTTCCGATATTTTTTTCCCGCCGGCCGTTCCGCCGGAGCGGTGGGGGAATGGCGATGACCTGGTGGCAAAAACATTGTCCGGCCCTGCCGCGGCGGGCGTTTCACAGCAAAGGGTTAATGCCCTGATGACAGAGCCCGAGGCGCTGATGCGGTTGTGTTCGGCCCCGCGCTCCGCAATAGCGGCAGCCAGATTACTTGACGCCTGCCAGCGGGTGGTGTACCTTACCGGTACGGCCGGCGGCGATAAGCCGCTGAACCTAATGGGCCTGGACGCCGCGCTGGAGAGCTGTAAACTGCTGGCCGCGCTTGGGCGTAAAGAAGAGGCCGGGGCAACCCTGCTCTGGCTGGCGCGCACCGCGCCTCCAGGCTGGCCCGGGCTGGTTGAAACGCGCCGGCTGCTGGCGGCCGGGGGAATTAAATAACCTCTCGGGGTGCGGCAGTACCCGGTCCTGGCGCAACCGGTGTATTTTGTAGAATATGCTTATGACCCGTGACCGCCGAGGCCTTTTTACCGCTTTCTTCGTTCTATTTCTTGCGTTTTCACTGCTTACGCGGCTGACGCTTCTTGTAATGGCCTGGCCGGAACTGGACAGGGGCATCCTTGTCCTGCTTAAAATATTTTTTTCCGGTTTTTTGTACGACTGCGCGGCTTTTTCCTATCCCGGCGCGGCGCTGGCCCTTTACCTGCTGCTCCTGCCGGAAAAGATCTATGCCGCCTCCTGGCACCGCGTCTCTGTTTACGGGCTTTTCTTTGCAAGCGCCTTCCTGCTGGCCTTTAACCTGGCAGCGGAATATTATTTCTTTTATGAGTTCGGCGTGCGCTATAACTTTATAGCGGTGGACTACCTTGTTTATACCAACGAGGTGGTGGGCAATATCAGGGAGTCCTATAACCTGCCGCTGGTTCTGCCGCTGGTGGCCCTGCTGGCCGCCGCGTCCGCCTGGGCTTTCAGGCGGCCGCTGGGGGCCGCTTTCCTGCGGCCGCTGCCTTTGCGCCGCCGGGCGGCCCCGGCCCTGGCCGCGCTTTGCGCGCCGCTGCTGTTTTTTTTCCTGCTGGACGGCCGCCTGGCCAAGATTTCCGGCAACGAGTACGCCAACGAAGTGGCGATGAACGGGCTTTACGCTTTTGGTTCGGCCTTCCTGAACAATGAACTGCCTTACGATAAATTTTACGCCTCAATAGCGCCGGAAGCCGTCTTCGCGACCCTGCGGGCCGCGCTGGCGGGGCCGGGGGTGGAATTCGCCGGCCCGGGCAACGATATTAACAGGCGGATAACGGCCTCCGGCCCGCTGAAAAAACTTAACGTGGTGGTAATCACCGGCGAGAGCATGAGCGCGGAATACCTTGCAGCCTTTGGCGCGGCAAAAGGCGCCGGCACGCTGCCCAACCTGGACGCGCTGGCGGCTAAATCTATTTTCTTTAAGCGGTATTACGCGGCTGGAACGCGCACCGTGCGCGGCCTGGAGGCTATGACGCTTTCCCTGCCGCCGCTGCCCGGTACTTCCATAGTGAAGCGTCCCGATAACGGCGGTTTCTTCTCCTGGGGTTCCGTTATGCGCGGCCTGGGCTATACCAGTAAATATATCTACGCGGGCTACGGCTATTTCGACAATATGAACGCTTTTTATTCCGGCAACGGCTTTGAGATAGTAGACCGGTCGGATTTCGTAAGCGACGAGATAACTTTCGCCAATATCTGGGGCGTGTGCGACGGGGACCTGCTGTCGAAGACGCTGCGCGAGGCGGACGCGGATTTTGAGGCCAGGCGCCCGTTCTTCTATATGGTGATGACCACCACCAATCACAGGCCCTTTACCTATCCCGACGGGAAGATAGATATCCCTTCGGCCGCGCAAAGCCGCACTGGCGCGCTTAAATATTCCGATTACGCCATAGGCGCCTTCCTTGCGGCGGCCGCTAAAAAACCATGGTTTAAAGATACCGTTTTTGTTATCACCGCAGACCATTGCGCCAACTCGGCCGGTAAGGCCGAGGTGCCGGTGCGCAATTATCATATACCGCTTTTTATTTATTCTCCGGCGCATGTAAAGCCGGCTTCTGTGGAAACGCTTGCCTCGCAGCTGGACCTGGCACCTACTGTACTGGGCCTGCTGAACGTTCCGTATGAGAGCCGGTTTTTCGGGCGGGATGTGCTGGGCGGCAGACTCGGTTCCCCCGGAGGTGGGGAGGCGAAAGGCAGGGCTTTCCTGTCCACTTTCCAGAAGATGGCTCTGCTGAGGGACGCCCGCCTGGCCGTGCTGGGACCTAAAAAATACCTTAAGACCTATCGCTGGGACGAACCCTTGAAAACAATAACCGATGCGCCCGCAGACCCTGCTTTGGAAGCCGAGGCAATAGCCTTCTACCAGGGCGCTAATTATATCTACAAAAACCGCCTTAACCGCCTGCCGCGGTAGCGGGGCGTAAAAAAGCGGCTTCCGCCCGGGGAAGCCGCTTTGCACTGCCTTGGCCCGTAGTTATTCTACGGACGCTGACAGTATGTAGTCCAGTTTGGGGAATTCCGCTTTCAGGTACTTGTTGCCCTGGGCCTGCACCAAGCCCTGATCGGGGCCCATGCCGCCGGGGGCGCCTTCACCGTAGCCGGAGTAAATGCTGTCCACTACGGCCATGCCTTCAATCACTTTGCCGAACGGAGAGAAACCCATCCCGTCCAGGCGGGCGTTGTTGCCGTAGTTAATAAAGAACTGCGTGGTGCGGGTATTGGGCCCGGCCATGGCGTAGGAAATGTAGCCCTTGGCGTTGGACTGCTTTACAGGGTCGTCCTTGATGGAGGCAGGGCGCCAGGCAGCGCTTACCGCCGGTTCGCCGTGTATGCCGAACTGCACCATGAAGCCCGCGATGACGCGGAAAAAGGCGACATCTTTGAAAAAGCCGTTTTTCACCAGGTTGTAGAACCTGTCTGCGCCTTGGGGAGCCCAGTCGCGGGTAACTTCCAGCGTGAAATCTCCCTTGGTGGTGGTGAACTTAGCCTTAAAGGTTGCGGGGGCGGTTTCCGTAAGCTTGGACGGGTTTTTAAATGCTTCCATGTTTATATTGTTCTCCTTTGGGATGGCGGCGGGTTGCGCTGTAGCTGCGGCCTGCTCTGCCTTGACCGGCTGGGCCATATCGGCCCGGGACACTTCCTGCGTTTTCTGGCTGCACGCGGCCGCGAAAATAGCCGCTAAAACTAGCGCCAAATGTTTATTCTTCATTATGCTCCTCCTGTTCCTGCCTATATATTATAATAAATCAGGCAGAGTACATGAGGGTGCCTGCCTGTGAAATTTTCGGCGCATTGATCTGCACTATGAGACAACTATCACTGGCGGGAATGTGGCTGATGGCCGCGGTTGTGCTCTGCCTGTGGGTAGCCAACAGCCATTACCTGGGACTCTTCTCGGACAAGGCCGGCCTGGTACTCGGGTTTGGCCGCCTGGCCGCGCTGGCGGGCACCATGGGCGTGCTGGGCCAGTTGCTTGTAATGTCCCGGGCTTCCTGGCTGGTAAAACTTCCCGGAACGCCGCTGCCGGTTAAATGGCATCACCGCGCCGGGCTTGTTATCCCCCTGGCGCTGCTGGCGCATCCGCCGCTGGTGGTGTGGCATTACTCGCTTCAAGGGGGGCAGGGTTTCATGGCGCAATATCTTGCGGTATTGCGCTGGGATTATGTGCTGGCCGCCGCGTGCGGAGAGGTATTGCTTATAGCGGCGGTCTTGTGCGCCCTGCCCTGTTGCCGGGCAAGAATAGGTTATCCGGCGTGGCAAAGGCTGCATCTTCTAACTTACGCCGGACTTGCCCTGACGATAGGGCACCAGTTGGCGCTGGGAGGGGATTTGTCCGTGCCGAAATATTATTTTGCTTCGGCCTGGTATATGATGCTGGCCTTTACCGGTCTTAACGCGCTTTGGTTTCGGTTGCTGAAACCCGTTTATTTCGTGCGACCATGAAAAAGATTCCGTTGTTTTTTCTGGCCTTGCTGGTTTTGTCCGGAGGCTGGCCGGCTGAGGATTACCACCAGGGCTACCTGCAAAAACACAAAGGCGGCTACACCTGCCACTATATCAGGTAGCGGGGTTATTTGTGGTCCAGCTCGAACCTGCGGTCGGCGGCCAGCTTCTGTATTTCCAGCGCGAAAGCCGGGTTTTCCTCTAGTACCTGGTCGAAGTTATCTATCATAAGCACGAAAATCTTAGAGTCTTCCTCGCAGACCACGGTGGCGTTGCGGGGGGCCCTGTTGAGCAGCGCCATTTCGCCAAAACAATCGCCGGGCCCGAGGTAGGCTAGTTTCCTTGAGAAGAGGAAAGCTTCTCGCACGCTTACCAGCAGTTTCCCTTCGTTGACCACGTAAAAAGCGTCGCCAGGGTCTCCCTGCTTACAGACTTTTTCACCCTTTTCGCATTGATAATAATTGATCCTGTTGAGGATCTTTTCCAGCAGGCCCATGTTCATGTTAGCGAAAAACTTTATATTTTTCACCACTTTAGTGAACTGCACCGTTTCCACATCGGTTATGACAAGTTTTTTCATAGTTCCCTTTCCCGGTACCGGGTTAGATTCTACCAAAATGCGCCGGCTCCACGCAGCCTGCAAAGTCAATTTTCCAGGCTGGCGTCGAAAGGCAGGCCGTGGCTCAGGGCGCGGGGATCTTTAGCCCTGCGGTACACGCAGATGTGCAGGCCCATCCACATGTTGGGCAGGCCGTGTTTTTTAAGCTTTTCGCACAGCAGCCCCGTGGCCCCGCGGTCGTAGGCGAAGCTGAACTCTTTGAGTTTGCGCACCCAGTAGCGGCGCGGCTGCTCGTTTACGTGGTGATGGCCTCCCTGGTTGGGGGGCGCGGCCGACAATAAGAGCGTGTCGGAGAAAGCCGTGATGTTCTTGAGGAAAACCTCCAGATCTACGGGGGGGATATGCTCGGCCACTTCCAGGCAAAGCGCCATGTCGAAACTCCCCCAGGTATTTTCGAACGGTTCGGTAAGGTCTTGTACCTGCAGGTTTACGGGATAGCTGTGTTCGGCGGGCGGGGTAACCCCGTCTATTGCCAGGACCTCCGTGCCTTTGACCGCGAACAGGCTTGAATATACGCCGCAGCCGCAGCCCAGGTCGGCCAGCCGGCGCGGCTTGAACTGCGCGAACACAGCGTCGGTAATTATCTTCGCGGAGCCGATATAAGCCCCGTTCGACGGTCCCCACTCTTTAAAAAAAGAGGGGGCGTAAATGGCGGTAAGTCCCTTCATGCGGCAAGGTGGAAAACTGACGCTGCGGCGACGCGGGTCAGGAGTGCTTCTTTAGCTGTTTGCTTATGTGGGACCAGGCGTTCTTCACTTCGGTCTTAAGGTGTTTCATCTCGGCGGCGCTCACGCGTTCCGCGCGGGCGTAACGCACGGAGATCTCGTCCACCATGGCCTCAAAATTCTCTTTATTCATTTCTTTGAGGTCTTTCATCTTTTCCAGCACTTCGCCTTTCATTTTAAGCGTCCAGGCGGCTATTTTCTCGCGGTTCTTTTCGCCCCGCTTGCCAGATAAAAAATACGTCCCGGCCGCCGCTATGGCCGCCAGTACTATGCCCGCGCCCAATATTTTTTTTGATTTGTCCATAAAGCCTCCTGTGCTGTTCCCTGTTAACCGTGGCGATTATAATACCAAATAACCGCGGGTTTTCTATATTTTTTTGCGGAACAGCCCTTTTTTAACGCCGTCTTCCTCGAACCCCATGCGGCGCAGGTAGCTGGTGTGTTTAGCAGAGCCGCTCAGGGCCGTGAAGCCGGAAAACCCCTCGAAAGTCTCGGTATTCTGGGGGCGGTTGAACAGGTAGCGCGCGCTTTTCAGGTCGCGGTAATCTTCCGCCACATAATCCAGGTGTATGCTGATGTCCGGACGCTGTTCGGTATAAACAAAAAGGCCGACGGGCAGGAGGTTGCGCAGTATAAAAATGCAGCGCGGATCCGGCAGTTTTGCCAGGTCGAAATCCGGGAAGAATTGCCAGATGCCGCGCGCGTGGTAGGCCAGGAAATTCGCCAGCAGGGGGTTGGCAGTTTCAACCCGCATCAGCTTGAACACGTCTTTTTTTGAGTTTAAAACTATGATATGCCACAGGTCGATGCTCGCCACAAAAAGATTTACCGTAAGCACCGGCCAGGCGCCGGTTATGGCGGCGTACACCACGAACACAACGGCCCCTGCCAGGTTAAGCACCCGCAGGCGCAGTACGTTGCTGGTAAGCAGGGAAACAGCCACCAGCGCCGAAGCAGCATAGCCGATCAGTTCCGTCATAGCTTCATTATAGCGGTAAGGTTCGCGCCGCCGCAATATTCAGGGCGGCGGGTTCAGGCCCGGGCGTCAGCGCACTACGGCCAGTTTGAAAGTTTTTTTGCCGCCGCCGCTTTTAATGACGCCCAGGTAAATGCCGCTGGCGGCCTTGTGGCCGGCCGCGTTCTTGCCGTCCCACTGCGCTATGCCGGCGGTATTGGCTTTTAATTTCCGCACAAGTTCCCCGGCTATAGTGTAAATGTGTATTGCGGCTTCGGAAGGCAGGCTGGTAAAGTTCACCCGCGTGTGCCCCCGAGAAGGGTAAAAAGGATTAGGGTATACCCGCGCACCGGCAAGGCCTGTGGAAGAGGGGGTCCACATAAGCTGGAACAGCGAAAGATGGTCGGTCTGGGCCGTTATCCTGTTTTCAGACGGATAAATACTGGAAAGGAGGGGCACCCAGAGGCCGGCTGTGTCGCTGTAGCGGGCAATGGTCATGCGCGCTTCTTCCCTGCCCGCCATATCGGCGTCCTGATAATACAGCGTAAGCGTAACATTCTGGCTTGGCTGGGCCGGGGTGTCTTTGCCTATTTCAACCCCTATGCCGGTGGCCAGTGTGCCTGTGCCGCCGGCTTGCCCGGCGGGGAAGGAGGCGGGTTTTTGAAGGGTGATGTTCACGCTGCCCGTAAAAGAGTTGGCCGGGAAGGACACGCCGGCTGACCCTCCCGGGTAGGGCAGGGTAAGCGCCCCGCCCTGCGCCGGCAGCACAGAGATGAATTGCGACATGGAAAAATCCCATGCGGCCTGAATGTCGGAGAGCACCGCCACATTGCGCGAGGCCGGTTCAAAGGTCCAGGAGGATTTTAGCGGGGTAACCGTGTAGGCGCCGGCGGCCAGGTTCTCAAAGGTGTAAAACCCGCTGCCGGCGGTATTGGTGCTGGCCGTGGCCTGGCCCGACAGCGAAACCTGGATATCGCTTGCCGGCTGCGCCCCGGAATCCGTTATGTAGCCGGAGATGGAATAAGGATTTGTCGTGACCTTCGCGAAAAAATCCGTATTGTCCTGCGGCCCGGCAAAAAGCGCGGAATTCATGCCCCATGCGTACAGTGGTACGTCCACACCGGTGTGGTTGCCTCCGCCGGTCCAGATGTGGGATGGCAGGACATTTATCCCGTTATTGGCCGTTACCACGAGGCCGTTGGTTTCGTGGTCGGCGGTAACTATTATCAGCGTATCGGTGCGGCCGGCCGCCCAGGCCAGTGCCGCCTGCGCGGCGCTTGAGAATTCTATGGTTTCAAAAATGTTCCGTGTTGTGTCGTAGCTGTGGGCAGAGTGGTCAATTTTGGCGCCTTCCACCAGCAGGAAAAAGCCCTCTGGGGAATTCTCGAGTAGGGAAAGGGCCGTCTGTGTCATTTCAGTCAAATGAGGCATTGTCCCCATGCCGTCATACTCGTAAGGCAGCGTGCTGGTGCCGAACTGGCCGGAAAGATAGGCGGTGTTCAGGGTGTCCACCCCCTGCATTCCAGCCCGGTCAGTTACTACCAGGTAATCTGCCGCCTGGGCCGCGCCCGCGCTCATGCCGTTGCCTCCTCCGCCCAGGAGGACATTCGGCCGGGTTTGCGTCAGGTAGTCGGACGCTATCTGGTTTGTGTTCGAACGGTTATCTTCATGGGACCCGAAAGCTGCCGGGGTGGCGGCCGTTATCACATCGGTGGTAACCAAGCCGGTACGCTTGCCGCGGGCTTGAAAGTATTCCAAAAGAGTTTGCAGTTCGCTTACGTAGCCCGGTGGCGCCATGCTTACGACATAATTGTTCACCTTTACACCGGTGGCCATGGCCGTGGCGGCGGCGGCCGAATCCGTTACGGCATTGTTCGCGGAGTAGGTCGTAACGGTGCCGCTGTCCGGAAACAACTCAAAACCCAGCGTGCCCGGCAGGCCGTTGGCGTACATGCCCGCCGCCCTTATCTGTTCCGGCCCCATGCCGTCGCCTATCATGAAAATGATGTTTTTGGGATAAGAAAAGACCGGCGCGGCGGTATAAAAAAAGCACGCTCCGGATAAAAGCAGAAATCTGGAAGCAGGCCGGCAGAGCATTCATATAGCATAGTTCATGCCGGAATTGTTTTCAACCCGTAATTTTTGCCCATACGCGCACTTGACATGCGCCGAGCCCTGCTATATAACATGGCGTCAACAAACGCCTTGGGTGCAATATGAGCGCCGGGTGATGCGCGGGGAGGGAAAATGAAATTTACTTTTTCGCACAACAACCTTAATGTTTTCAACCTGGCAAAAAGCCTGGCGTTCTATAAAGAGGCCCTGGGGCTTGAAGAGACCCGCCGGATAAACGCGGCCGACAGCAGCTTTACGCTGGTCTTCCTGGGGGACGGCGCCACCACGCATAAGCTGGAACTCACCTGGCTGCGCAACCGCAAGGAAAAATACGCCCTGGGGGATAACGAAATACACCTTGCCTTTACGGCCGAGGATTACCAGGCCGCCCGCGCGCTGCACAAAAAAATGGGCTGCATCTGCTACGAGAATGAAGCCATGGGGATTTATTTCATAGAGGACCCTGACGGCTACTGGCTGGAAATACTCCCTGATAAGCGCACCCGGTAGGGGCCTGGAAATAGTGCCCCATCGGGCCCCATTACCGGGGCCTTTTCATTGGGCACCAATAATAATCCCGTGGAAATATATTTCTTTTTTTGATATCCTATACCAATCACTGCGGGGTCGTGGTGTAGCCTGGTTTAACACGTCGCCCTGTCAAGGCGAAGACCGCGGGTTCAAATCCCGTCGACCCCGCCAAATTTTCTTCTCGGAAAATTTGGCAGAAAAAATACCGCCGGCATTGCCCGGCGGTTATTTTTTTGGGCAGCAGTGTCAGGTCGCGCCGTCCGAGGCTCGGCCTTTTCATTCTTAATGACCGTCGGCGGCTGCCGGCAAAGGGAGGTGTAACTCGTTCTTATCGAGCGCAGTTGGGACACCCCCGCATGGATGGTGGGGTTTCCAAGTTGCAGCGCTCCAGCAGGTCGGCCTTGCTAAAAACCTCTGTGGTGGGGCCATCGGCGGCTATCGTGCCTTCATGTATTACTATGGTGCGGTCGCAGATCTCCAGTGCGAAGTCCAGGTCATGTGTGGCTATAATCTTGGCGTGATCAAATGTCTTTAGCAGTCGCATCAGCCTGCGGCGTGCCCTCGGGTCCAGGTTGGAAGTTGGCTCGTCCATCACCAGGACCTCCGGTTCCAGGGCCACTACCGCGGCGATGGCCGCGGCACGCTTCTCGCCCTGCGACAGCCGGTACGGCGGGCGGGCTCGCAGGTGCGCTATACCTACAGTTTCCAGAGCTTTCAACACCATGGCTTCCAATTCTCCCTCGCCTACGCCCAGGTTCAGCAGGCCAAAGGCTACGTCGTCGAACACGGTGGGCATAAAAAGCTGGTCGTCCGGGTTCTGGAAGATCATCCCGGCGGCCCGGCGCACGGCCGGCAGATTCTCCTTTATCACTGGCAGGCCGGCCACGCTCACCACACCGCCCGTAGCGAACAGGCAGCCGCTTAAATGCTGGAGCAGCGTTGATTTGCCCGCCCCGTTCTCGCCCACTAGGGCTACGGCCTCGCCAGGCGCAACTTTGAACGAAACCTTGCTTATGCCGCGTGTGCCGTCGGGGTATACGTAAGAAAGATTTTCCGCTTCTATGAGATAACCATTCATTTTATAGTCCTGTGAGGAAGTTGCCGAAAAATTGCGGTATATCCACTAATCTGAAAAGGGTGAACACGGCCGCCCAGGTCGCCACGAAGGCTATCTCCTTCCCGCCGACAGTGGAGCTGCGCTGTAACTGGATCCGTCCGTAGAAGCCGCGGCACAGCATGGCGCTGTAGATGCGCTCCGCCCGGGCGTAGGCCCGCAGCAGCAACTGCCCGGCCAGCCTGGCGAATACGGCGGCCGGCATCT
>MGVB01000012.1:5357-8674 GCA_001800275.1 Elusimicrobia bacterium RIFOXYA12_FULL_57_11 | reverse complement strand
CAAAGCAGTTCCCGCTCTATGGTTACGCCTCTAACTGCTACTGGATGGATATCGGCACCATAGAAAAGTATATGCAGGCGCATTTTGATATCATCAGCGGACATCTCTCTTTCCCTCTGGCCGGGAAGCATAAAATACACGATATTTATCCGGGAAAGCACCTCAAGGTAGGAAAGGACGTCACGATCAACGGGCGAATGGTATGCGGGGACAATACCAGGATCAGTAATTTCGTGCAGATATCAGGTAATGTCTGCCTCGGGCACAATGTTACTATCGGGAAAGGAAGCTCACTGACTGATTCCATTGTGCTGGATAACTCCCATATAGGCGAAGGGGTCAGGCTTGAAAAAGCGATCGTCGGAAAAAAATGTGTTATTGAAGCCAATGCGTCACTTGATCCTTACACTGTCCTTGGACATGAAACTATCATAAGAAAGTATTCACGTCTATAGTATGCGCCTTATTGATTCTTTTATGATGAATATGTATAATCTCAGGATTGCTCAGTGCCCTTCAGAGGGGACCTTAAGGGGGAAACGGTGAAAGCTTTTGTCATGGCCGCCGGGGCTGGCACAAGACTGCGGCCTTTAACCTACGCTATACCAAAACCAATGGTGCCGGTGGTCAATAAGCCGGTGCTGGAACATACGCTTGAAAACCTCAGGAACCACGGTATCTTTCAGATAGTGATGAATCTTCATCACTATCCGGAAATAATAGAGAACTATTTCGGCGACGGCGCTCGTCACGGCATGAAGATCTTTTATTCCTACGAGAAAGAACTCCTGGGAACTGCAGGGGGCGTCAAAAAAATGGAGCAGTTCTTTGATTCCACTTTTATTGTAATGTCGGGTGACGGGCTCACCGATATAGATCTTACCAAGGCCGTGCGCTACCATCAGCAGAAAAAAGCCATGGCGACCATGGTAATGAAAGCGATTGACAGCAAATTCGAGTACGGTGTCACGCTTACCGATAAGAATGGAAGGATAAGCAAGTTCATCGAGAAACCGAGTTGGAGCGACGTATTCGCCAACACCGTTAATACCGGCATATACATTTTTGAGCCGGAAGTTTTCAATTATATTCCGAAGAACAAATTCTATGACTTTGGCATGCAGGTCTGGCCGCAGCTTCTCAAGCTGAAAAAAAAGATCTTCGGCTATGAGATGAAAGAGTACTGGACCGACGTAGGAAATCTCAAAGAGTATCGCTACGGAGTTCGTTCTGCGCTCGACGGCAATACGAAACTTACCATTCCCGGAGAACAAGTGCGTCCGGGGGTCTGGATAGGACGCGGGACGCGCATAGAAAAGGGGGCTCAGCTCAACACTCCCTGCGTTATCGGAGATCATTGTTTTATCGGCAAAAATGCGCTTATCGATGCGTATACTACTGTTGCCAATAACTCATGGATCGGGCCCGGCGCTATTATTAAGAACTCCATCCTCTGGGAACGCGTCAAAGTCGCAAAGAACGTGCGACTTGACAACTGTATCATCGGTTCAAAAGCGGAAGTCAAAGAAGACATTTCCGTCTACGAAGGCACTGTGCTGAACATCGACTAAAGGTATTTACTCAAGAAGGGGCGACCATACTACCATAGAGGAGGAGACTGTAATGAACGAACTGCTGAAAGGGAAAGACTTTGTATTCACCTCGGAATCAGTAACTGAGGGACATCCGGACAAAGTGTGCGATCAGATTTCTGACGGTGTACTGGACGAAGTGTTAAGCCAGGATCCCAGAGGCCGCGTGGCCTGTGAAACATTTGTCACCATGGGGCTTGTCATTGTCGGCGGAGAGATCACCACTTCCGCTTTTGTCGACACTCACAAACTGGTGCGCAAGATCGTCAATGAGATCGGCTACAATGAACCGAAATACGGTTTTGACTATGAAACATGTGCCATCCTTAATGCTATCCACTGCCAGTCGCCGGACATCGCGCAGGGCGTTGATACCGGTGGCGCCGGAGACCAGGGCCTGATGGTAGGCTATGCCTGCAAGGAAACCCCCGAACTCATGCCGCTTCCCATCATGCTTGCCCATAAGCTTTCTCTCAGGCTTGCAGAAGTGCGTAAAAAAGAAATACTTGATTATCTCGGCCCTGACGGAAAATCGCAGGTAACCGTTGAGTATAAGGACGGCAAACCTGTCCGCGTCGACACAGTCGTCGTCTCCAGCCAGCACACCGAAGAGATCCTTGATAAGAGCGGGAAAAAGATAACGAAAGCCGCCCGTGAAGAGATCATCGAGACCGTCGTGATGCCGATCGTCGGTAAATGGGTGGACAATAAAACGACCTATCATGTAAATCCAACCGGCAAATTTGTCGTCGGCGGGCCGCAGTCTGATACCGGCATGACCGGCCGCAAGATCATCGTGGACACCTATGGCGGCATGGCACCGCACGGCGGAGGAGCGTTCTCAGGCAAAGATCCGACGAAAGTTGACAGAAGCGCCTGCTATATGGCCCGCCACGTCGCGAAAAACATCGTTGGCGCAGGCCTTGCGGACAAATGCACGGTTCAGCTTGCTTATGCGATCGGTATCGCTGATCCGGTATCGGTCATGATCGATACGCATCATACCGCGGTCATCCCTGAAAAAGAGATCACGCGCCTTGTGCGCAAGCACTTCCCGCTCACTCCCCGCGGAACGATCGATTATCTCAAGCTCCGCAGGCCCATTTATCGCAAGACCGCGGCTTACGGCCATTTCGGCCGCAAAGGGCCCGAGTTCACCTGGGAAGAGCTTAACAAAGTCAATGACCTGCGCAAAGACGCCGGCATATAAAAACAACCGATAGCATTATTTTTGAGGAGCGAACATGAACTATGAAGTGAAGGATATGAAACTGGCTGCCCGCGGCAAAAATCGTATCGAGTGGGCAGAGCGGGAAATGCCTGTTCTCAGACTGATCCGCAAGGATTTTGAAAAGCAAAAACCGTTCAAGGGAATCCGTATGGCATGCTGTCTGCATGTCACCACTGAGACCGCAAACCTTGCGATCGCGCTGAAAGCGGGCGGCGCCGAAGTCCGTCTGTGCGCCTCCAACCCGCTCTCAACCCAGGACGATGTCGCCTCAGCATTGGTAAAACATTTCGGCATCTCGACCTATGCTATCAAAGGCGAAGACAACAAGACGTATTACAAGCATATAGATGCGGTGCTCGCGAACAAGCCGCAGATCACCATGGACGACGGGGCTGACCTTGTTTCCACGATCCTCTCCAGAAAACGCGAACTTCTCGACGCCATTATCGGCGGTACGGAAGAAACAACGACCGGTGTTATCCGCCTGCGCGCCA
>MGVB01000012.1:2089-5197 GCA_001800275.1 Elusimicrobia bacterium RIFOXYA12_FULL_57_11 | reverse complement strand
GATCGATCCGATGAAGGCTCTCGAAGCCTGCATGGACGGATTCGGTGTCATGCCTATGTCCCAGGCGGCAAAAATGGGCGATGTGTTCATCACCGTGACCGGTGATATCAATGTGCTCACCGGGAAGCATTTCCAGGTCATGAAGGACGGAGCTATCGTCGCCAACTCCGGGCATTTCAACGTAGAGATCGACATTCCGGCACTTAAGAAGCTGAGCAAATCGGTCCGGACCGTGCGTGACTTCGTTGAAGAATACCTGTTGAAGAGCGGAAGGCGCGTGTATCTGCTGGGAGAGGGAAGGCTTATCAATCTCGCCGCGGCAGAAGGCCATCCCGCAAGCGTGATGGATATGTCCTTCGCGAACCAGGCGCTCTCGGCTGAGTACATGGTGAAGAACAGTGCGAAGCTCGACAAAAAAGTCTATTCTGTACCAGAAGACATCGATAAAGAGATCGCCCGATTGAAACTGAAAGCGATGGGGATCAGTATAGACCTCCTGACTCCGGAGCAAAAAAAGTATCTTGCCTCCTGGCAGGAAGGAACATAAAATAAGCGAGAAGAGCGGTAAATGCAAAAAGCGTTTACCGCTCTTCTTCTTGTGACAAAAAACACAGTGAAAAAGTATGGCGAAAGCGTTCCGTACTTGTTATACTAGTAACACTCGGGGTGAGCAGAATCGAGTGTTTTTCCGCGAAAGCGGGGCATGATTAACAGGAGGCTGCAATGAAGAAAGGTATCATTCTATTCCTTCTTCCAGTGCTTATGGGATTGACGGGATGCGGAAAGAACAACATCTTTTCATGGGCTCATAAACCGGGCGAAAACACATCCGCCCAGGCACTTGAGGCAGACGCAGTAACTGCGCTCCAGGACAAGGATTACACGAAAGCGGTTGAGTACTATTCGCAGGTCATCGCGAAAGAACCGAATAATTCGGAAGCCATCTACGGTTACTCCGCAGCGCGGCTTGCGGAATCAGGGCTTGTGCTCGGCCCGCTCGTGGCAAACCTTGTGCGCCAGCAAAGCTCCGCACCCTCCCGTCTCGCTCCTGCGCTTTCGAGCATAGCGAAAGGACAATCGCTCGCGGTCATTACCACTCCCAACACGAACCTCCTCCCTGAAGAGATCCTTGCCAAGGCCCTGGCGATCGAAGGAGCGGTCAATGACGTTATCCCGCTTCTTGCAAGAATTGTGAAGGGGCAAGGGGACGGAAGAATTGCCCCTGACAATCCTGACGTGAACCTCAACCTGGCCTTTTGCCTGGTACTGCGTTCGGCATTACGGGTCAGGGATGCAGTTGACTTCAGTACAGACTACGAGACAATCACAGTGAAGGAAGGCCTGAATCTTGACCTCATCGTACGGGCTTCGGCAAAAGACATTGTCAGCGCTTACCAGCGCATGAAAGTAGTGGCGGCAAAACTCGGTGCGAATGCGAAAACTATCGCGAATATCAATAGCGATGTAGCGACACTGTTTGATAAACTCAGAGAAACTCTTAAAAATCCCACTGATGATGGTAATCCGGCCACTCCTGCAATCCCGGTCGTGGATCTTGACACAGGTGATGTGGTAACCTTGACCGGAGACTACCTATAAGTGAAGAGTATTCGAGTGATAAAATCTCTAAAGGATATCAAAATGAACAGAAAATACGTGCGAGTGTTATGCGCTGTACTAGCTGTATGTTTATTGATGCCTCTCACCGTTGTTGCCGGCACGGATACGAATGAAGCACAGGTCTTTATCAGGGGCATCAGGCCTCTGGGCATGGGCGGCGCTTTTGTTGCCGTAGCGGACGATCAGAACGCGGTATTCTACAACCCTGCAGGCCTTACGCAACGCAGGGGCGCGCAGCTTACCATATTTGAACTTCCCATCAATATCAGCGAGGACGTCCTCAACTTCTATAACTACTATCAGGACAACGAAGATAAGCTGAAGGATTTTGACACGCTTTCCAATGACGACAAGACTTCGGTTATCAATGACATCAGCAATAAGATCACGAAGTACCATACCCGTCTGCGCCTTGGATTTCCGAATACAAGCTTCCTCTCGGGCCCCGGCTTCCTCTCCTGGGGATTTGGCGCATTCACCCACGCGGATATCGGCTTTCAGATCAAGTCCGGCATCATCGTCCCGAATGTCAGTTTCTGGGGAAATGTCGACGCCCTGGGGGTCGTTCCTCTTGCGCACCGTTTTGAAGCGCTGCCCTATGTTCCGGGAAAGCTTTCCGTCGGCGCGAACATCAAGTACATCAACCGCGCCCGTATCGCAGAGTATAACAAATCGATCCTGGAGTTCGAGAATTTTGATCCGCTCCTGCAGTGGGGAAATGGCTATGGATTTGACGTCGGCACCATTTACCAGCCAAACCACGCGTGGAATATCGGCATGCAGATCATGGATATAGGCGGCACAACATTACGATTCCAGAGGATTGAGAGTACCAAATCCGCCGAAATTAAAGAGGCTGCTAATGGATTGATTCGACCGATGTGCAACATCGGTACCGCATTTATTCCTTCGAAGATTCATTACTGGCCGGGCAAAAGCTTCGGCACAAAAGACAGGCTTTTATTCGCTCTCGACGTCCGGGATGTATTCAATTCTGACGAGCCTCTCTTCGAAGACACCCTCTGGAAAAAAGTGCATATGGGCGCGGAATTCCGCTGGTTCGCCCTTGCGCTCAGAGGTGGTTATAATCAGGGATACCCTTCCTTCGGCGCCGGGCTCAATCTCTTCCTGGTGCAGCTTGAGTACGCTTACTGGGGTGACGAAGCCGGCCGGTACGCAGGCCAGGCAGCCGAATGGAACCACCAGGTCACCATAGCCATGCGTTTTGGACAGAACAAGGGCAGGGCATGGGGAAGAGCAGCTACCGCACAACAGACAGTTGAACCTGTAAAACAGGCAGAACCGGCTCCCGTCATTATGGAACAGCCGACTCCGGCTGTGGCTTTGGAACAGGACACGACGTCTCAGGTTACCACTCCGGCAGAAGAGCCTTCTCAGCCGACTACCGATACGACTCCAGCTCAGCCTGAGCAGCCGGCTGAATCAGAGAATGCTCCCGAAGCTCCTTCCGCTCAATAAGGGATAAGG
>MGVB01000012.1:0-2040 GCA_001800275.1 Elusimicrobia bacterium RIFOXYA12_FULL_57_11 | reverse complement strand
AGGGGAAGTCCGCGATCATGTTCACCGCATCCCTGATATTCGACGCCTGCGATCGCAGAAACTGGCTCCCCTCGACATTCAAAAAACGATTGGGGCCATAGGGACAAAAAATATCGTTGTTATCGTGTGCGAATTCCCAAGTTCCGGCTATAACGTGACCCCGGGAGCCTACCGGATACAAAACAGGGCAAACATCCTCAGCAATATCAGCAAGATCGCCAGCTTCTATTCTGAAGCTTCCTACGGTCAGCTCTCCCTCTCATTTACCGTCATGCCAAGCACCTATCTTGCGAACCGCGAGATGTCCTATTATGGCGCTTCCGATAATTATGGAAATGAACTGGGAGATACCCTTATCCGCGAGATGATCACAAAAGCAGGGGTGTCGAAGGGTACCGGAGCTGGACAGTATGACGCGGTCATCGTGCTCCATGCCGGATATGGCAATGAATCGACAAGCAGCGGCGGAGATATCTGGTCGGCCCTGTACTCTCTGACGACCACGAACGGGTTTACGGAGGGGATGATCGCTTCAGAGCTGGAGGGAAGCGGCGCCTCGCCGCTCGGTGTGTATTGCCACGAAATGGGGCATCAACTGGGACTGCCGGACTTATATGCCACTGATGGGAGATCCAACCCGTCGCGCATCGGGGGATGGTGCCTTATGGATATGGGCACATGGCTCAACAACGGATTTAACCCGAGTCATCCGAGCGCGTGGTGCAAACAAACGCTCGGGTGGGCAACCCCTTCATCGATAAGCGGCGCGGTCAGCAGTATCAACCTTGTGCCCGCAGAAACGACGGCATCGCTTCTTAAACTCGATATTCCCACAGCCACGGACCAGACAAAAGAGTACTTCCTCATTGAATACCGATCCAAGACCGCCGGCGCCTTTGACCGGTCGCTCCCCGGCGAGGGAGTGCTTATCTGGCATATTGACGAAGGAACTATCGACGGCACCACCTTAAATGACCGCTACCAGATGAACACGGTGAACAACTATACGCATTCGACGGTTGACCTTGTCCCTGCGGACTCATCGCACCCGATGGATAACAACGGGGATTCTACCGATCCCTGGCCCGGTATAAAGAACGTCTTCTCAACGCCTGATTCTGATCCTTACAACGGGCAGGTGTCAGGCATCAACTCCACGGGATTCGCGTTCGCAAGCGGACAGGTGAATTTTTACGTCACGCAGATAGCGGCATCAAATAACGTCAGTATCGATAAAGCGCTGAATTATCCCAATCCCTCAGGGCCGGACTATCCCGTCAATCCTGTCAAACCGAACGGCACTCTGACCACTCTCGTGTTCCATTTCACCAGAGCACCGCAGGATATGAATGTAGTCATTTATAACATGGCAGGGGAAAAGATAAAAAGCGTAGCACGCGAGATGCTGCTGTTCAGCGCGGCGCCTTCAGGAAATTACCGGTGGGTGTATGAGTATGACTGGAACGGCAGGAATGATGAAGGAGAAGAAGTGGCGCCTGGATTATATTTCTATCGTGTCAATGCTGATGGAAAGATAAAAGTAGGAAAACTGGCTGTTGCCCGATAGCCGGCTGATCAGACACTCCCATTTAGCGCCCTATCCTGTTCAACAACCCCACACCGAGCACTCCGAATATGATATTCCCGAGCCATGCCGCAAGAAGGGGAGTGACAACATGATTTTCTCCGAGCGATTGTCCAACCGCCTGCACCCCCCAGTAAAAAAATGCGAAGAGAAGCGCGAAGGTGAAACTTATCACCTTCCCGTGCCGGCTTCCCAACCCAAGCGCAAAAGGGATCCCGATCAGCATGACGATCAGATGGCTGAATACTGACGACCACCTGCCATAGAACTTGATAGTCTCTCGTTCCGTTGGGATACCGAGTGTCGTGAGCTGCTGGATATGCTTTTTATACTCCGCCGATGAGAGCTGTTCAGGCCGTATCTGGGTGATCATGAAATCTTTGGGTTCAAAGGGAAGAGAAAGCATCTTTTCGCTGAAATAACTATCCTGCCACGTTCCTGCTGCGAATACTCTT
>MGVB01000011.1 GCA_001800275.1 Elusimicrobia bacterium RIFOXYA12_FULL_57_11 | reverse complement strand
CGCGGCGCGCGAAGATGAGACGGAGTCCCGGCAGACCGGCCAGGGTTCAAGTTTCCGCCAGTCCCGCGCCGGGAATATCAGCCCTTCGCGCTTCAGGCTGCCGGACACGGTATACGCCAGCAAACAGTAGCCGCCGACATTCGGATGCACCAGCGGGGGCGGTATAAGCACGTCCAGAGGTTGCGGAAAGCCGGCGAACACCTTATCAATATCCAGCAGCTTTATTTTCTTCTCAGCCGCCAGTTCCCTAAGGTGCCCATTAGAGCGCACCGCCTCCTGCTCGAAGCCGGGAACCCCGGGATAGATCACCTGCGTAAGGAAGAGGACAGGACACTTCCCCGCCGCCACGCCTATCTTCTCGATATTTTCCTTAAAGGCTCCGCCGTACTCATTTCGGACACCGCTGGCCGCGAAAGCCAGCTTCCGTATCTGCCCGGCGTGCTCAAAAGCGCCCCCGCGGGGCACGAGCTTGAGCAGCAAGCCATAGAGCCGCAGGTTCCGCGCCAGCCACACATGCGCCTTTAACGCCACGCACAGCAGCCCCGAGTGCAGCGTAAAGTTCCACGCGTCATTGCGGCCCTCGTAAACCAGCAGCAGGTCAGGGCTATAAGCGGCCAGCTCCCGGACCAGAGGCAGGTCGCTATAACTGTCGGAGGCCAGGAAGCCAGCGTTGATAACCTCAACCTTCCTGCCTGGCAGCGCGGACGCGAGGTACCGGGACATCAGGAGCGGATAGGAAAGGCTGTGCTGAAACGGCCAGCCCCTGGTAGTGGACCCCCCCACACAGAAGATCCTGAAAACCCCCGGCGCCTTCACCTTGGAAAAAGAGTCCTCACCATTATCCAACCCGACCAGGTCCGGGTTGGTCCGCAGCAGTCCGCCCGGAGTTTCCACGAAGAACCTGCCTGGGCTGACGATCCACGCGAGGTATTTGTCGTTTATGTTGAGCGGGAAAGGCTGGAGAAACAGGTTAGGCAGCAACAGCAGGCCCAGCGCAAAAAGCGCGCTGATCAGGAGCCCGGCCGCCTTACTCCAGGTCTTTTTCATCCTTCACCTTGATATCTCCACCGTAGATTCGTCACCACGAACCGCGCACCGGCCTTTAACGGCTTCCTGCCAACCGCAGTTCCCTAACGGAACCAGCACAGCCCTGCTTGTACCGGGAGCACAGTTTTGAGTATATAACTAAATACGACCGCTTGATAGTATTTTTCTGGCCTGATACTGACTGTGAGCCATTTTCAGGGAGCATTTTAAGAATAATGGTAGTTGCGCAAATCTTGCCCTGTTATTAATCGGCTTGGGGGGCTGTACGAACGCTACCGGCCGGCAAAAAGAAAAGCAAAAGCCCTTGAAAAATTTCAAGGGCTTTTGGTTGCGGGGGTTGGATTTGAACCAACGACCTCAAGGTTATGGGGACTGCGATGCTACAGGCGCATTTTACGCCTAAAATAGGGCCTTTTTCGCCCTTTTCCCGTTGAACCTTGCGCACTAACTACTGCTCTCATGAGTCTGCAAAGTGACTGATTTACCGCTAGGAATAGTATAACATATCCCGGCAACGGTAAACCGAAGATTGCGCACCCGTCAAATCCGGGCTATTAGGCGGTGGGAGGAGGAACGAAGTCAACTGGAGAGAACTTGCGGTGCTGAATTGTTATGTCCTGTTGGGCAAGATTAACGTAGTTGCGGACCATATCTAGGGTCGAGTGTCCAAGGATAGACTGGAGGCTGAACACATCTCCCCCATTCTTAATGTACTGAATGGCGAAGGTATGCCGGAGAGTGTGCGGCGAGATTCGGACACCGGTGATGTCGGTCATCTTCCCGTACTGACGTAATGCCACCTGTACATACCGATTCTTCATCGCGTAGCCACGCCGGCTCAGGAAGATATACGGGGCATCACTTTCCCCCCTGACTTTCGCATACTCGGCCAGTGCCGCCTTTGTAGTCTCACTTATGGGGACGGCTCGCTCCTTTCTGCCCTTGCCCATTACGGTAACTAGGCCATCAGCCCAGTATATCTTCTCGGTCTTCAGCGATATAGCCTCCGAGAGGCGCAGACCAGAATCCACCATCAGCAGCATCAGGGCCCTATCCCTAAGGCCACGGGATGTCTTGGTATCCGGCCTCTTTAAAAGGTCATGCACCTGGGCCATATTGAGCGGCTGTATAATGTGCCTCTCACGCCGGGGCTTCTCTACCCGGTCCATTATGTTCTTCTTAATGACTTTCTCCAGATGCAGGAAGCGGAAATAGCACTTTAGGGCACCCCATGTGCGGAATATAGTTTCCGTGCTCTGGTGATTCTGCCGAAGGATGGCGATATACTCCCTTATGTGAATTGCCGACACCGACTCAATCTCAGTGACGTTCTTCTGCGCAAGGACTACCCCCAAAAGCTTAAGCTTCCGGGCATACCAATCAATGGTGAGCTCGCTCAGGTTCTGCGAGTAGCACCTTGAAAGGAATACCTGCTGTGCATCCGATATTTTCATAACTCAGTCGGGAAGAATTTACTTCCCATAGGCAATGACTTGCCCTTCGGCATTATTTACCTGATTCATCTTCCACGTAAATAAGCTGTATCCTCGACGCTAGGCGCTGAACACCGGACTCGGAAAGGCCCTCACCTTCCATCGCCAGCATCTCTAGGGCACTCAGTATAACCCTAGGAATGCCATCGCAAATGTCGACGAGCATCTCAGGACTAGCCGAGTCCTTTATTTGCAAACCCTCGCCAGCAGCCACCCTATGCACCAGCGCGAGCAACGCCGCTGGCTCAGCCCTTCGGATTTCAAACGGATGGAGTCGTTGGCGAATCGCTTCGTTTACGCGGCCGATATTCTCTAGCGCGTAGCAGAAGACCATTGAGCAGGGCAGGGAGTCTTCCAAAAACTGTAGGAACAGTTCCTGGGTCGGGAGAGTCGCGCGATGGAACTCGTCAAAGACAAAGATCCGCGGCACGCGCCCGTAAACTGATATTTCCTCGCGCAGCCTCATGATTTGCGTCGGGACCATCTTGGTACAGTCAAAGGCTTGGAACCAGTCGGTCCGGCTCAACTCCGCCCCTGGGACCCAGTGCAGCCCTTCCCGGCGCCAATGCTTACGCACGAAGATGCAGGCCGGGCATTCTCCGCACGGCTTCTTCTCCTGAACTGCGTCGCAGAATAGTCCCTGGATTATTAGTTGCGCGAGCGTCGACTTCCCCGTACCGAATCTTCCTATCAGCGCGACGTTCATAGGCGCATTACGTAGCATATTCTTGGCCCAAGCGACCGTCCTACTCCCTCCAAACTCTTCCAGCTTGGCGGGACGGTATTTATCTTTAAAGTTCATGACAGATCTCCTCCATCTTGGATTTATCAACCTCCGAGAATTTCACACAGCTTCGCCAAATCCTTAACACCCTCCCCTTTCCACCTGGGAATACATGACGGTTTGGGGTTCCAGTGCCCATTCGCATAAGAGCTTTCCCCAATTCAGTGGCGTTGTAGTTCGGGAAATACAGTGGGTCTGCGCCTTTCAGGTATTCCGCCAAGACATCTAACCTATAACCAAGGGCACAGTGCTCCCTGTTTTCAGGGTTCTTTAGGTATTCCAGAAGATAGAAAGCGATAAGCGAGTAGACGAAGCCTTTGGGCTGGCGTCCGGCTATCCGAGCCTCCCCAGATTTCCAGCACTCCTGAACTGCGGTCAAACATCCATCCAGAGCGCAGATTGATTCCATCCATCGCGCGATAGAGGATAAAGTGAGGTACCCTCGTTTAACGGCCATTGGGAAAAGCCGTGTTGTATTGAGGTCATTAGGGTTCAGGTTCCATGGCGAGATGGATGCTGCGGTATAAAGGCGTTGATTTCTTCCCCATGCCGCCACCTTTGCCACAACATCAGGAAGAACGGGCAGGGATGCCCCAGCTCTTTCAAGGTCAAGAACAATACCTGAGGGGCCAACCAGCTCTGCAAAGTCTTCAGGGATGAGTATCACCGTATCCCCGTATATAGCACCGACCTGGAGCATGTTATCCGGCAAGCTGCGATGATATGCTAGATGCCGAACTTGCCAGAACAGACTTTCCTTCGCCGAGCTCAGGTCAAGAATTAGTGTGGGTTGCCTAGCAAAGTCTTGTGCCAACGTGTTCTGCGATAAGGTTTGAACGCGAACTCCCTCCACGCTGAATAGGCCCAGCAGTAAGGAACGCAACGCCACTATATCGACAGAGTCCTCAGCAACTAGATACAACGGGACCCTGACTAGACTGGTGTCCTGGATGATTGACCGCAATGCGACCAACAGCAGAACCCGGTGCCGCCAAGGGCCATCGAACACAGCGGCACAGGCCTCGAGAACCTGGCGCAACTGCCCTGAGCTGCCTCCGTTACCCTCGTGCGTTGGCAGCATAAACGCGCTCTCCTCTCATATCAAGCCAGCCGGCAGTAAAGTCCGCTTCCTCGAATTCAGCAGCCCAGCACTGGCGATAGAAGTCCAGAAAGAACTCCAAAGAACCTTCATCCGGCGACGTTTCCCTCCGAGCCAAATGTCTCCCTACTGAAAACCACTGCGCGACATCCTCATCAGGAGCGTTCTGGTGTATGTTAAGAACTGAGCTGTTCATCTTTCCTCCATTTCGTGTTGGCCATATCCTGGCCACAACAAAATTATAGCCCACACTCCGACGTTAAAATAGGGCGGATTCCAGTCGTGCTACAGACGGAAATTCGCCCCATGGATAGGCAGCCAGAATTATTGTTGGTGCTATTTAGGAACGGTCTACTACGCGATGGCGTATGTGAGGCCAGGAATATGCAGAGGGTTAGAAGACGCGGGTCGAGGGGTACTTATTACTGTGTCTTTAATACTTGCGCAAACAGCTTCGTTAAATCCGTATCATTGCCTTCCCGAATAGTCTTGCGAATCTGGAGTTCAAGTTGACTCTTGGGGCCAGCATCACTATGAAGTCGCTTTGAGAAGCTTGTATAGGCGCTCTTCGAGATATAGGCACGCTTAATGGTATCTGAAGTAGGGATATCCTGATATAGCCCTTCTATCTTAAGCACGTTATGGATAAAAACCTCCACATAGCTACCAAAGGGAAGTACAAGGTCGACATTATGCATATCTGGCTTGGCTACTCCCAACACCATCTGGATAGGATTTTCCCAACTCTGCCTTAGCTCGTTAAGCTTTGTTGCCGGCAGTTTCTTCAACACCTCGAAAAAGTCAAATCCCTGTTTAGATTTCACTCTGGCCTTCTTACTTCTCAACCAGGCCCTATAAATTATTTTCAATAAAGCACAGTCGGAAGCCAAGGAGGACCGTATCATTCTTCTGGCGTTAATCTGGTCTGCCGTTCCAATAGGCGAAGCGCCGTTAATATCCGCAGCCCGCAACACATCGAGGTAATCAGAAGACATGTCTTTCAGACGATGCCACGATTGCTTCTTGCTTCCAGTCCTTATCACGACGAATACTGCGAGTTCCTTATCAACGGGAGTGTGGATTACGTCATGCGCATGTTTAATCGCCCATGTTCGCGACCCAATCCTTACAGAAGGCGACACGCTCTTCCCGCGAATAGACGTGAGCAGGTCGGATATTCTGGACGTGTTATCTCTATGTGCAGTCATTATAACCTAGTGGAATAAATAGGACTCCAGCACCGCCGTACACCCTTTACTCGTAATACTTGCCAATGCGGGTATGGCCGGATACGCGGTACTTGCCACTCAGGGTATCGCTATCGGACTTGTACGGAATCTTCTCGGTAACTCCCAGCTTTCGCAGCTCTGCCCGCACTCGGTGGACATCGCCCCCATCTGCCCAATCGTAGGTGTAGACGCAGATGACCTTCTTATCCATGTCGACGCCATTGGGGTTCTGTTTCCCGGTTGAGACCTTTGCGGACCCGCCGAGCTTCCCATCCTCGGTCGCTTCCTTAATCTTAGCCCAGACCTTATCTACGGCACTCGTTTGCACGAAAACAAGCCACTTACCGCTGCGCTCAGTCGGCTCAGGATATGATCCTGTCATTCTCTCGGCGCTGAGCCAGTAAGCTTCTTTGACCTTGGAAGGCTTCCCTTTGGCAGCGACAATCTTCCGCGCCCGTTTAAGCAGGTCGTTCAAGTCAATCTTTGGCTTAGGCTGCTTCATAGCTTTATTCCCCCTGCATCATGTGAGACACTATGGAGTTTCGCACGACCACGTATCACTCCCTCGCTACAACGGTATCGTACAGTCCGTAATGGGTCAGACCCGGGTGGCTGTCTATGCCGACGTAACGGAGCGAGGCATCTTCATAACGCCGGAAGGCGAACACGGCCTGGTTCATATGCTCGGTGTTGAAAACCTTGAGCCGTACAAGCAGGTTAAAATCCTTTACCGTCAGACCGGTCACGGTCAGAAACAAATCTGGTTCAATCTTGGTAATAACATCCTGGAGCGTATTCTCCCGGAAGTCGGTCAGATACATGAACGCCGGAATGCGCGTGGCGAACTTGATGAGTTTTTCCTGCACCATCTTCCGCTTGGACTTGTATTCCTTCTCCTCGTCACTGAGCTGCTTTTTCTCTTTTGCCGACAAGTCCTTTTCCATCGCCTTGTTCTTGAGCGCCTTAACTTTCTCGCTCTTGTTGATGATGGTTTCAATGATGTTGTCACCAAGCGCGCGCCAGCCCTCGATGCGCCCCACGGCGGCCATCGCCTCAGGGTTGTCGAGGACACGGCGCAGAGTGTCGTTATCCACGTTCACCAGCATGGCAGAGTCCCACTTGCGCGCGAGAAGCGTGGCCGAGGTTCCGGCCATCGCGATGTCGAGGATTCCGCCGGCGTCGATCTGCGTCATGTTCGCACCGTCATAGGCCAGCACAGGCAGGAACGACACCAGGTCTTTGACGGCTGTTTCGGGATTCGACTCACCGGGCGAAAGGCCGATCCCGTATTCGGAAAGCTGCCGTAGCGCGCGGGTTGGCGCAAAGTCGAACACGAAGCAGACCGGCTTGAGGATTTCCTCCGCGTTCGGGTCGTCGCCGTTGGGGTTCTTGATAGACCACGGTGATTGCACACGAAACGCTGCCTGAAAGTAGGTCTCTGGCGACTTAAGGTTGCGCAGCATAAGGATGGATGACCACTGGGGCACAGTGATGCCGGTTGTGAGCTTGCCGCACGAAAGCGTGATGGTCTTGGTATCGAAGCCACTGCTGATGGCCTGGCGCACGGGCGGCAGCGCCTCCAACCCGATGCCTGCCGAAGAGCCAGCGGCGACGAGCACATGGTAGTCATGCCAGAAAACGTTTTGCTTCTCAGCCAATAAGTTCGCCATCGCCTGGCAGGCTGCGACTTTGGGCAGGAACCAGAACGAGTGCTGGAGATATGGCAACAGGCGCACGTCTGAATATGGAAATGGCGGTCGCGTGCCAGTTTTGAGCTGCTCGACTGCCCTGGGGGCATAGCCGCCACGGATGATGTCCAGCCACTTCTGCACATCGCTCTTGTGCTTGAACTGTGCTTTTTCTCCCGTGCCTGAAGCCTCGAAAAAGGTGTTGAGGTCGAACTCATCGAACTCCCCGGCGCTGGCGATTGCCACCAGCTCCTCCGGCATCTGGTAAGTAAGTAGCCTCATCTGCGGAAGTGCGCCGTAGGGGTTCCATTTCCCGGGACTTTTAGTCGCGAACTCTTCCTTCTCGCGCTGCTCGTCGGTGTAGGTCCAGTTGAAGATCTGCTCCTCGATGAACTCGCCAGTGGCCAGCGCCTTAAACGGCGTGCCGGAGAGGTAAAGGTAGGCTTTCGTCGTGATGGGAAGGAACTCGGTCTCTTTCTCCGAGAGTTCGCTGAGGCCCTCATTCACGTTTTCAAGGCTGGCGGCGTATTCGAGCTTTGCCTCCTTTTTGGCGACCGCCTCCTCTTCTCCCTCGAACAATTCCTTGGCCGTGTCGCGCCATGCGCCGAAGTGGTATTCGTCAAATATGACCAAGTCCCACTTCACTTGATGGAGCCATTCGTTCTTTGCTTTGATGTTCCCCACGTCGTCGTGGCCCAACAGGTCCTGGAAGGAGCCGAAATAGACAAGCGGTTTCTTGGCCGAGATGCGCGTCGGATCGCTGTCGGAATTGCGGGAGAGGTATTGCCAGCCGTCGAAGTCCACGTGAGATTCGATGTCTGTCTGCCATGCATCCTCGACGGCGGGTTTGAAAGTTACCACGAGCACGCGCTTGGCCCCGAGCTTCCGCGCGAGCTGATAGCTGGTGAAGGTCTTGCCGAAGCGCATCTTCGCGTTCCAGAGGAAACGCGGGACGGCGTGCATATCCTCCTTCCAGATAGAGTGAAAGTAGGCATGAGTCTTGTCCACGGCAGCGCACTGCTCAGCGCGCATGGCGAAGGTTTCAGAATGCGTGCCAGTGAACTTCTTCCCGGTGCGCAGCTCGGTGAGGACGGTCTTCACGTCCTTAAGGGTGCACCGCATCCACTCCAATTCGGAGTTCTCGCAGCCTTTTTTTGCGAGGGCGGCGCGCACGGCGTGGTCGGTGAAAATCGTGCCTTCTTCGTTCTCGGCGGACTCATTCAGCTCAATAGTGTAGTTCTTGATGTTGGCAGTCTTGAGTTGCTCAGCGACTCGCTGTTTCACATCCCGTGTGGTCTGGCCCACCTTGAGCAGACCCGCGTGTGCCTTGTCCGCAATGGAGTAGGCGTAGATGCGCGGTCGGGCCTCTGGCCTCGGCGCAAGGATTTCTTCGATAGTCTTACTCATTGTCAGATGTTTCGCTGAGATCCATCGGGCGGATCACTGATTCTACGTAATCAATCTCTTCTTTTGTTAGCCCGTATTTCTTGTAAAGTGCTTTATCCGTCCACTGTCGATCCCACGCCTGAACGGGAACCCATGAATACGTTGATCGAAGAGCATGCTGCGTAAGTTTGCGGAGCGAGACGAGATGTCGGAAGAATTTGGTGCAGTAATAGGACTCAAGACTTCGCGCTTCGTCCTCACTCTCAACCCAAAAAGCAAGGAATGACTGTGTAGCGACAGATGGCGACGGACTCAGCCATGGCTTGCCAAGCACAGCGTCAGGAATTTTCTGCCCGCCGTCTGAACCAGCTTCCGGGACAAGTACTTTCCACTTATCAACAAGCCCCGCATTCTTGGTGATCGCGCTTCGCGGGATAAACCCCATAGCGCGCTTACCACTTCGGACATAGTGGAGTGCTACATCCCCCGCCTTCTTCTTGTCGTGGAAGTCCTCGAAGTTGGTTGCGATACCGAATGGAGTATCGGCGCTCAATATGTCGGTAATAGGTCGCTCGGCAGCCTTTATTACTTTGCGCAGGATGCCTACAGCTATCGAGTCTCGTACAAATACGTCAAACTCGTCGAGTTGCCGTGTCGCAGTCGAACTCGTGTTGCCGCGGACTAGCGTGACGTCGCATAAGCCGTTATGCGCACCTGACCAGAGGAAATAGCAAATGCCGCCCTTAACCTCAACGTTTGGAAAGACTTCACTTGAGACTGGGAAATCTACCAACCTGAGGAGTTTGCGTGAGCTGAGCATCTCCTTGCGAAATTCGTCCAGTCCGCGTCCGCCTGCGAGCCAGCGGGATGGAACAACCATTGACAAGAATTTCGGCTCAAGCTTTTTCGCTTGCTCAACAAAGAGGTGATAAATGGATGAGTCGCTTGAGCCACCTGCACCACCTTTCATCTGATCCGGCGGGTTCCCGATGATTACGTCAAATTGCATATTTTCTCCAAATATCTCTGCAAGCCGTGCCTTAATGTTGTCGGTGTGAATGAACGCATAGGCGTAGTTCTCTAGTTCTGCCTCACGGTTCAAGATTGCTTTTGGCGCTCCACAGAACTCACACTTGGTGTCTCCCCACTTGTGTTCCGTGCGCTGGAACCAGATATTCCCGTCGTCGCTAGCGAAGGATTTGACGATGGAGTGCTCGCCTTTGGCGTTCTTTGAGCAATACACGCTCCGCCGCGCCAGCAGGCTCGTGAGTTGAGTGATGCCGATGCCGAACACCTGCTTCGTCAGGATGTGGTTCACGCGCTTCTCTAGTTCCGGAATCTCCTGCTCTAACCCCTTGGTGAGGCGGCTGGTTATCTCGCGCAGGAACACACCGGATTTTGTGAACGGGTCAAGGAACCTCACTGTCTTGTCGGCCCAAATGTTTGCACCGCTGTTATTGGCGGCCCACTCCTCGGCCAGCATGTCAAGCATTCGGTTGGCGAACACTGGTGGGGTGAAAACCTCGTCGCTTGAGAGATTTGCGATGCACGTCAGCACGTCTGGGTTGCGGCTGCGAAAGGCGAAGCTTGCTTGGTTGCTCATACGATGGTATCCGGTGCAATAGCGGCCAACTCACCCGCCATCATCGGCGGGTAGGTTTTGGACGGCGTGAAAATCTCGTGCTTGCCACGGCTGGCGAAGAGCGACCCCTCTGCGCTGAAAACTGAAGACATAGTGAGATCGTGGAGGCAAAAGTCTCGCCGCTGGAATTTGCCTTTTCCGATATAACCCCATTCGGCGAAGGTAATCGGCAGGTTGCCCTGGTCGCGCATCGTCACGGCATTGCCGTGGACCAGATTTTGTGATAGCACGTAGAACGCAGCGCGATACAGGTCAGAGCCAGGAGCAAGGTTTAGATACTTGGAGAAGATTTCGAGAAGGTTGGCACGGCACTCGAAAATGTTGTCCGGCAGCAGCTCAATTCCATAAATGCACATGAGCGCGAGTAGCGCGTATTGCCGCCGCTCGAAATCGGAGTTGCCATATTTCAATTCCACGGCAGCGAGTTTCCGTTGCAGTATGCGGACAAGGAAGTTCCCACTCCCGCAAGCCGGTTCCAAGAAGCGGGAATCAATACGTTCCGTCTCGCCTTTAACGAGGTCGAGCATGGCCTCAACCATCCATGGCGGGGTAAAGACTTCCCCGTGGTCGGCGACACGCTGTTTGGACTTAATGTAATTCATTGGGCGATGCTTATGGGCAGCACGCGGCATGTTTCCGACGACCCCCACTTAATCCATTCTTTCTAGCGCTAAACCTTTGCGAGACTCCCTTTCCCGCTATTATTATAATACAAAAATTATACACTCCCCATGATAAAAGAGCCACCCTCCGGCGCCTTGTTTGGTTAGTAATGGACTTTACTAGAACTGGGAGAATTTGTAGAAGGACGACTACTTGTCCAGAGTGAGCACGAGCTTTAACCCTTTAATATAAGAGGGCTGGTGCGACACAGTAAATCATGGTTTGACGTCAGGGAACCGCTTTCCGCTCGAGGTTGCTGGACATTCCCGAACCCGCAGGCACCTGTTGACCTGGCAGCAGTTAAACTCCGCTGAGAGCTAAGGGACTGCACCTGTCCGTCGGTCGCATGTCGCCTTACCGCAAGTGATTGGCACACCACTTCAACCCCTTTATCCTTGCGTCCGCGCCTTGCTAGGCCGGCATTGTTTTAGGTGTGCTATCCATATACGTAAGGTCTTTGATGCTTCTCCGTGCGGCGACTATGCCCCGACTGCGAATGAGAATTCACTTATAGGGAATCCGGCGAACAAAATCTCAAGGATGTATAGAAGTCTCCTCTAATGAGCTCCTGGTTGCACCTGGACTCTTTTACTGACCTCTCCACGGTTCCGCAGGAGTCCGAATAGCTTAATACTCGTCAGGTAAAAGGAAGGTCACTGTGCTGCCGCCACCGATGTCCTCAGCATAGTTGCCGGGATGATGGTCTCGGACAGCAAAGAACTTAAACCCGGATGCAATCCGCAGCACTCGTCCGTCATCCTCCGTGCGACAGTAATTGTTCCGGATCTTTGGGTCTCCGACTATCAAGGATAACTCCGCCCGACGTAGGAGCAAAAGGACCGCCCTCTTGCCTGGAGCGAATAGGTTTACATCCTCAATCCCTATTCTCTTGAGAGCTCTTGCGTAACCACTGCTTGTATAGACTATTGCACTGGCTTCGTTCATGTGACTGCCCCTGTAGAGCTGATAGAATTATGGGCACCGGGAAACAACACCCAACCCGCGGGATACCCAGACCATCCCACTACCGACAAACACTTACGGGCTTGCAGCACTGGCACATCTATCTATTAACCCTCCCATATTTACTTGACTGTCCCTTAACATAATGTACTCTGGGGTACTTATCACTCTCAGGAAAAAACATCAATCCTGAAATCGAGAAGGCAATTCTGCCTTCCCCGTAACAACCGCACATACATGTGCGTGGGTGCTGATAAAATATCGCATGGAATTTAAAATCAGAAGCAATCCTGACTATACAATCCTCATCCTTATGGGCATAATTGTCCCGGACTTCCGGGTCACCCATGACGTGGGTTAACTTTCTATGCACTGACGTAATAAGCCCTACTGCTATCTTTGCGGGAGCATAGTCGCTCGGCTTAATCTTCAACTCTTTAAGCTTTGCCAAGTAGTCTGCACATTCAGCCACTCTCACCTGAGTCTTTTTCATTCTTCCTCCGGTACTAACATGACTTTCTTTACCCCATAGATAGCCCACTTTGCATAGAACAAACGCTGTAGCCTCCCTAAGAAAGAAGGCGTAATAGCGCCCGCTTTGTGTGTACTTGCTGGCATGCTTGGGTGAGCTTCATTGAACATACGAGAAGCATTTCATCCACGTTCGTGCCTCTAAGTGCAGTGGGGTTCTACGGACTAAGAACTCTTAAGCCTGAATACGGCAACGGCATTCTTAAGCCAACCCAAGCAAACTATATTAACCCCTTCTGTTTAAAACTGGTAAAGGCATCCTTCGTCACGATTACATGGTCGATGACCTCTATCCCAAGTAGCTTGCCGGCGCTTACGAGCCGTTTAGTAAGCGAGATATCTTCGTCGCTTGGCTCGAGACAACCGCTTGGATGGTTGTGAGCCACAATAATCCCAGCCGCAAGATATTTGACAGCCGGCTCAAAGACTTCCCTCGGGTGAACCAGGTTATAATTGAGCGTCCCTACTGATACGGTTTCCCGATGCGTCTCTTGGTTCCTCGTGTCAAGGAAGAAGACCATGAAGTGCTCTTTCTTTGCTCCCCGGATGTCCCGCAACTCTTCCCAGATATCGCGTGGCTTGAGATATATGTTGCTCTTCTTGCCGGCGAATCTCTTTGCGATTTCCCATATCGCCTGTATAGCCACAGGGTCTTCAGCGGTCGGGGTATAGCCATTAAAACTATGCAGCTTATCCACGAACCGTTTAGCGAGTTTCGCCCAGCTACTTTCCTCGCCTGCCGGGATATGGAGTACGAGATTTACGAGTTCCCTGTCCGATAGCTGACTCACTGGCTTTGCTGTTCCTGTGATTATCATATGTTTAGCTCCTTGCCGGGATTAAGTTGTCGTCCATGAACCTATAGGTGCCTCGCGCGAGTTGCTCCAGCGCGAACCCCGCCCCCTCTAGGACCATCAGGTCGCGCTCTATTGATCTCTCCGAAACACCGAACTCGTTACTCAGCTCCCTTACACGCATTGCCCTCCTCCCTTTCTGCAGAATGAAGAGTAGCCTGTAAAGTTTCCGTTCCTTTTCGACTTCAGGATACCTGTGCTTTTTCTCGTGTCTGTTTAGGTCTTTAAGCCTCATAATCATTCCCCCCCATGCTTATACCCCAAGGGCATTGGACTAAATATTCCGACGACACACGACTGATGAAGAATGACCTATACCAAGTCCCGGCGACCAAAATCTCAAGGATGTATGGAAGTCTCGTCTATTGAGCTCCTAGTTGCACCTAAGCTCTTTTATTGACCTCTTCTTGCCGCAGTTTGATTACGCTAAACTCTTCGTCTTGGTCTGTCCCAGGCTTGCCCAGGTGGGATGACAGGTAACTCCCAAGTCCCGCGCCAAGACAACAGCCGGCCTGGAATATCCAGAACGCAATATCCCCCTTAGCAGCCCAACGCACCAGCAGGTACTGGATTCCACCCAAACCCATAGAGGTAATTATCGAACGTCGCCATAGGCCTCTGACGCTATGGGTGTGTTGGAGGCAGGCTAGAGCAGCAAAAACTCCGCCGAGAACGAATGGCATTATGGTTTGCATGGACTCCCCACAGCGCTGGCGTAATGGGCCAGCAGTTTCCAGCAGTCTGGCCACATTATCCAGCCAAGCTTCTTTGATATGTCCTGAAAGTAGGCGTCCGGCTCGGCAGACCTGTGTGGCAGGTCCTCTTTAAGTGCCTGCCAGTTACCGACTTCATCCCATTGCCTGAGCACCCGGCCATCCGTATTGCGATACCGACGCATTAATTTGGTGTAAAGCTTCTCCGCCGTTCGGTCTACCGTCAGCAGGATGAAACGCCTGTCCTTAAAGCCCTCTCGGCCGGCAGCGTGCTCCAGAAGTTCCATATTCCGCACCAGTTGGTTTCTAGTCGAATTGAATGTGCCGCTGGCGCTGGCGTCGGAGAACAGCTTAACCTCGACGAATACCAACAGCTCTTTGCCGAGCCTAATCTCAACGTCAACCTCGGTGGCCCTTTCCGGCACTTCATCCGGGTCGCCACGCATTAACTTTGCCAGCCGCTTCCGTGCCCGCACCTTGCTGTCGTAGCGCTCAAGGTGGGATATGCTCCCCTCCCCTTCTTGGAGCACCTTGGCCCCTATCCATTGCAGGTATACCGATGGCGACGGATGCGCTACCCAAAACCTTATGACGGCCTGGTCCACAAACGGGGCATAGGCCTGGGCAAATCTGTCATTCACCGCGGCGCGGAAGAAGTCTACCAGCCAGTCTTTCGTAGGCAGCTTTGATACGGCATGGAAGAAGGACCAAGTGAGGGCGTCCTCGGAGTTTTCCGACATAATCTCCCGGCCACGGTCCTGATACTTCCGCAGAGCATCTTTGGTCTGAGGGTCATCAGCATTGGTTGGGTCGAACCCGGCCACGTTATGGGACACTGAGGAGTAAATCTTAATCCCAGAGGGCGTAAAATATCCGTCTTCAAACATGTTCCCTCCTGGGATTCTGAAATGGCTTCCATCTTAAAACGGCGTGCCCGTAACAATGCAGTTACAAAGCGCTTCGTATTTAGTCCTGCTGGCTATCCTGGCGGGGTCCTCGACGCCGCAGATGGTCTTTATGAGCTCCCGTATCTTGTCTCGGCTGACGTTGTGCCCGTGAGCCAGACCGAAGATCCGTTTCACCTGCCCATCGCTTGGCGCCCACTGATAGCCGCCATTGCTTGTAGGCTTGCTGGGCTGCTGGGGAGTTGCCGCAAACTTCTGTACCGGAGTCGGGATTGCCTTGGGTTCCTGGTTGGCGGCCTTTAACGGGGCGATATGCTCCGTTGGCAACACCGGGACGCTGCCATGGTTACGATGAGACTCTATCCAGGCCTTTATAAGGGTAACAGGCAGAAGTGGGCGTATCGCATTGCGCTGGGCCTTAGCCATTGCTTTAGCTGCGCAGAACGGGTCGTCCATCACCTGGCCGCTGTGTAGTTTCATCTTCTTTGACTGTGAGGCGATGCCGATACGTGAGGAATCCGTCTTTGTATCGATGGCCTCCAGCGTCACTTCGACGCTGTCCTCGGTATCCACCTTGCGCATCTTCTCCAGAGGGACATGTATCCCTTTGTATTCACGCGCAGCTTCCTGAACACCGAGCCAGCTTAGCCCGACGATTACATCCGTGCAAGTGCACTCGGGCGGACGCTTGCCATCCACCCACTTATGCCGTCGGCAGTAGCTGTAAACGAACTCGTCGAGATAACGCCCTTTGAGCGCATCCACGACCTGGGCCTCGTCCCGTTGATCCCATTGCCGATATACTTCCTGTGAGCTTGCTGGCTCTGACGCAGGGCCGCCTGTCTTTGTTTCCGCCACAGTTGCTTCTTGCGGGAGCAAAACCCTTGGAATTACAGTATCCATACCGCCTCCTATACGATTCTTTCCTTACGTTGCTGAGAGCCCCTCGTATTACAGCTTCGACGTACGACAGCCTATTATTATCTTGTTGGTGCATAATTAAACCTGCGCCCTCCCAAGCATTCATCCCAAAAACTGCACATTTTGGCCGAGCAGAACGAACCTGTGGAGTTGGGATAGAATATCCCCGCCTGCACAGAGGTCATTACCTGGCCGAGCAGCTTTAGGAAATTGTCTATGTCAGTCTGCGTCCGTGATGTGGTGAAGCGCACAATCTTTGGTTGTTTACACCTGATGATATAATCGAAAGCGATACCCGTCTCTATGGTCTTGCGCATGTAGCGCAGGCCAAGCGAATAGGCGGTGGCCTGCAAATCCTTGTCTATGGATTCCGCCGTGGGTGTCCTACCTGAGGTCTTGTGGTCTATGATGAGCGCGCCATCCGTAACGAGGTCAATAACGCCCTTAAACACAATCCGACAGTTCTCGAACCTGACCTGGAACACCTGCTCCACCAGGGTCGGCATTATCTTAGGGGCTGACTCTGTGTGGTATAGCTCCAGCATCCGTACCCCCTCATCCATTACCTTGCCGGGAACCTCACCAGGCTCCCATAACACCTGGCCTTTGGAGTAGTTGAAGTTCGCCGTGAAGAACTCTTTAACATCGGTTAGGGGAAGGTCCTTGCCGCTTTCGAGCTTCTTTCGGTAGTTGTGTTCGATAGCTGCATGCACGGCAGACCCGAGCATCATGTTACTGGTAGGCGGCGCATGGAGCCCCAGGACATACCGATAGTAATATACCGCCGGGCATCTGAGGTAGCATTTCAGCTTCGATACGCTGAAAGACTCCGTAGCCTGGAAATCAGGGGGCGGGGCTGTCTTGGTGGTCTGTTCAGTCATGGTATTCTAGTTCCTGCTGAGAAGATATGAGTGGGCTACGGCCTCCGTCCTTAACCTGTCCGGCAGGCGTAGAGACTGGCTAGCCTTGGTCAGCGCATTGAATACGTCGTATTTCGTACTCGGGACTCCGACGTTAAGGAGTCCCTGCGCATCCTTGGCAAAGGCACTGCTTATCCAGCGGGCATGATTAAGCCGTGTAATTTCCTCTCTGCCACTCGGAAGGATCTTCTGCACCGCCCGCTTTATTGCTTCGGCTGTTTCCGTAGCCACCTGTGCCTGTCTGCGCATGAAAGCGGAAAGGTCCTCCACTTTCTTATGGAACTCCCCGAAATGGTTCCAGGAGAATTTCTTGCCGGCCGCCACGGAGCGCATCGAACCGTTGAGGCAGACCAGGCGGAAGGTCCCCCCGTCTATGGACAGCGGCCCGAAGCCTATCTCTGAGTTCGTAAAATTAAGGACCGGGTAGATTTCGTCTTTCTTCAGCGCCGAATCTCCGAAGAGTATCCGGTAACAGCTCCAGTCGCGGCGGTCGGAGGTTACGGCTACCCCCTTAATGCTGGGCAAGAGCCGGCTAGCCATACTGCCTATGTATTCAAGGGCCTGCTCATCATCAAATATCTTGTAATTCCCCGGCACGACCCCGTGCAGTTCACCGTTGAGGCGCATCAGTAGCCCGTTATGGCAGACCCTGGGCATTAGCGTATGCGTATGCTCCACGAACTCCTTGGGATTAGGGTACCGGTCGAAGTAGTCCTTGGGCATCCTCAGCAGGCGGCATATCGAGGACATGGCCGTGGGACCGACCTTGTAGGATTTACCGTCAAACAGGAGGCGATAGCCGTCTTTCTCGCCGCATTCCAGGCGGAAGTCCGAGGGGTTCCGGAGCAGCACATCGTGCGTGTCCACCCGGTCTTTGCGAACCTGCTCTATTACCTCATTAATGCTTTTTAGTATCATGGGGCCTCCTAACCAACTATTATCGGTGAGCGATAGTTAACCACTGGGACCGGCGGGGCATCTTGTATCTCCCCGTGCTTGCCCATTATAAAGCGGTAGTTGCTTGTAATCGAAGCGAAGCGGTTCTTCTTTACCGTAAGCACCCGGTCGCCGGTAGTTTCCTCATAGTCAAGCTTTAACACCAGGTCGACCATGTGTTGTAACTGGGCCGACCCCGAAATCTCATGGCCTTTAGTTTCGTGTCCGACGAGGACTATTGCCGTATCCAGCTCTTTCTTTAGCTCAAGGAGCTCTGCCAGGAGGTGCCGCGCAGAGCGCATATTCTCCAAGCATGGGGAACCTTCATCCGAATACCGGAGACTCTGTATGCTGTCGATTATTAAAAGCTCGGGCTTAAGGGCTAAGGCGTTCTTGCGGAGAGAATCTATACGCGCATCATCCGTGATGAAGAGGAAGTCATCTGCCTTCAGCCGAAGGCGGCGGGCACGCAGGCCAAACTGTGAAAGGTCCTCTTCCGCGCTGATGTATAGGACCTTGCGGCCGGCGGCAGAGATACGCCCTGAAATCAAGGTTAAAAGCGAGCTCTTCCCCGCTCCAGCGTGGCCGGCGAACAACGTCAGGGAGCGCCGCACGAATCCCCTGCCTAGAACTTTATCCAGGCGCCGAAGCCCAGTAGGAATTCGTTCAACAGTTGTAGTCTGGAGGTCGCTAAGGGTAAAGAGTCCTTCGGTCATATCACAAATATACGAACGCGCCATCACAAACCGCTTGAGGCGGGTTTCTTACCAGTGCCTTTGCAGATACACCTTGATGATAGCCATGCCGATAGTCAGAGAGCCTGAGAGCGCTATTTCAAGCTGGTCGAGCATCTTCATTAGCATTCTCTTGGTGTCGGGAAGCGAGTCAGGTTTATCCGCATGATCCGTCTTGGGCGCCTCTTTAGACTCCGGCACGGGCTTTGGGGCGTTCAGACGCTTGATTAAATCCGTCGGACTGGAGCTCTTA
>MGVB01000010.1:13399-18964 GCA_001800275.1 Elusimicrobia bacterium RIFOXYA12_FULL_57_11 | reverse complement strand
ATAGTTGAAGCAGGAAACATACCCGCCCGGCAGCGAAGCCAGGGCGTTGTTGGTTATTAAACTGAACGCAAAACCGTAGATGCCGTGGCCGGCGCGCATGGCGAAGCTGTTGCGTATAAAAGCCAGGGCCAGCGGATGGCGCAGCACCAGCCGCGGGGAAAAACCCGCCTTGCGGCAGAAATACATGCCTGCCGCAAAGGCGATCATGGCCTCAAAAGAAGAGGCTGCCGCCATAAATGCCGCGTCCGCCGTCCCAAGCGCCAGCATCCATAACTGGAAAGATAAAAGGGCGCAGAGTGAAATAATCCCTGTAAGGTAAGGCAGGGAGAATTTTTCCTCCGCGTTCAGCAGGCGCTCGTTTACATAGGCCGCCGGCCCGAAAAATGCCATCGGCGCCAGCAGCGGCAGCAGGCGTACGAGTTCAGCCATCCGCGGAGAGTCCAGGCTGGCTGCGAAAACAAAAGACAGCGGTTTGGCCCCGAAAAGGCAAAGCAGGGAAAAAAATGCGCCAACGGCCAGGGCCAGGCAGAAGGAAAAGCCGTAAAAATCCGCGGCATCAGCCGCCGAGCGCCGTTTCGCGTCCGCATAAAAATACATGAACTGCTCCACGAAAAGAAATTCGAAGGCTTGCAGTGCCGTTAAGATGGATATGCCTATGAAATACGCGTCCATGGAGAGGGAGACGCCGAATATGCGCACAAGCAGCAGCGCCGCCGCCGTGCGAAGGCCCATCTGTGTCACGGCCAGCGCATTGTATTTCAAATGAAAAATGCCTGAAGTTTTTTTATTTTCAGTTGATGTCATGCCGGTATGCCGTCCAGGTAGAACCTTGTGCGGGCCGTGCAGCGCATATCCATGGTCTTCAGCACGCTCTATGCCTGCTCCCCGCGCGCGGCTATGCGGCCGGTGTTTCGGCTCTCCCCATGTATTTCTTCCTGAACCAGCTCTCCAAGTCGTCCATCAGCGAGTAGGTGACCGGTGTCATCAAGAGCGTAATCAGGAGCGACAGCGTCTGGCCGCCTATGATGACCATAGCCATGGTGCGTCGCGTGCCGGAGCCCGCGCCGGTGCCCAGCGCGGTCGGTATCATGCCCGCTATCAGTGTCAGCGTGGTCATGAGTATCGGGCGCAGCCGGGTGCGGTTGGCCTCTATCATGGCCTGGTGCCGCGGCAGGCCCTTGGCCCGCAACGTATTGGTGTAGTCCACCTGCAGGATGGAGTTCTTGGTGACGATGCCGAAGAGCATGAACATGCCCATGATGGCGAACAGAGTCAGATTCTGCCCGGTGATGAACAGAGAGATGATGGCGAAAGGAATGGTCAGCGGCAGTACTATCATGATGGAGATGGGGTAGACGAAACTCTCGAACTGGCTGGCCAGCACGATGTAGATGAAGATAAAGGCCAGGACGAAGGCTATACCGAACTCCTTGAGCATGTTGCCGAGCTCTTTTGCCCTGCCGTAGATGCCGGCTTTGTATTCCGGTGGGGCGCCCAGCGCCTTGAAGGCCTTCTCTGCTTCGGCGATCAGCCTGTTCACCGGGATGCCGTCCACGTTGGCTTTCACCTGCACGTTGCGCTGGCGGTTGTAGCGGGCTATCTGGGTGGGGCCTACGCCCTCTGCCACCCGCGCCAGGCTGTCGAGGCGCGTTACGCGGCCGCCGTTGGCCGGCACCATGAGCGCCTCTATGGCCTCTCGCCTGTCGCGGAAACTTTCATCGGCGCGCAGGCGCACCTGGTACAGCTCGTCGCCGTCCTTGAACTTGGTGATGTCTTCCTCGCCGCCCACCAGGGTGCGCAGGCTGGTGGCGATATCCTCTACCTTAACACCCAGGTCGTGCGCGCGGCTGCGGTCTATCTCCACGCGATATTCGGGTTTGGCGAAGGAGAAGCTGGTATCTACGTCCACGGCGCCTTTGACCAGGCGCAGCCGGTCGGCTACCGCGCTGGAATATTCGTTGAGTTTCTGCAGGTCCGGGCCCGAGATGTTGTACATCAGCTCTGCGTCGCCGCCGCCGAAGCCTCCCGCCGGCATCACGGCCACGCGCAGGCCTTTGTATTTGCTCATCATCTCGCGCGAGGCGAGCAACAGCTTCTGCATCGGCAGGTCCCGGTCCGCCAGGTCGGCCAGTTCCACCAGCACGTAGCCCTCGTTGGTGGTGGCCCCGCCAAAGTGGCCGCCGGTGCCGGTGCCTATGGAGGAGAGGATGCTTTTTACGTAAGGGAGCTGCCTGGTCTCGGTTTCCACCTGCGCGAAGACCTGCTTCATCATGCCCAGGCTGGTGCCTTCCGGCGCGGTGATGTTTATCTGGTACAGGCCGGTATCGTCGGCCGGCATGAAGTCCTTGCCGAGGAACATGAACAGCGGCACCATGGAGATCATGATGAGCACGGCGTAGGCCATCATCTGCTTGCGCCGGGCCAGGGCCCACTCGAGCATCGCGATGTATTTGGCGGCCAGATACTCATTAACGCCATCGGTGAATTTCTCCAGGCGGGTTTTGGCGCCGGGCTTGATCTTGAGGAACAGCGAGCAGAGCATTGGCGTGAGCGTCAGCGCCACGAAGACGCTGATGGCCACTGCGAAAGCTATGGTCAGGCCGTAGCTTTTCAGGAAGCGGCCTATGATGCCGCCCATGTACGCCAGTGGGATGAAGATCACCAGCAGCGCCGCCGACATGGCCACCACGGCGAAGCCTATCTCACGGGAACCATCCATCGCCGCCTTCAGCGGGGCCATCTTGTGGTCCTCCATATGGCGGTAGATATTTTCCAGCATGACGATGGCGTCGTCCACCACGATGCCGACGGCGATGGTCAGGCCCAGCAGCGTCATGGTGTTGATGGTGAACCCGGCCATCTGCATGAAGATGAGGGTGCCGATGAGCGAGGTGGGGATGGCCAGCGATGAGATGATGGTGGAGCGGAAGTCTCCCAGGAACAGCAGCACCATCAGGGCCGCGAACACGGCGCCCAGCACAAGGTGCTCCGTTACCGTGTTGACCGAGTCCTTGATGAAGACGCTCTGGTCGCCGATGATGGTGGTCTCCACTCCGGGCGGGATGGTTTCTTTCAGTTCTTCGAGGCGCTCCTTGATGTTTTTTACCACGGCCACCGTGTTGGTGCCGGACTGCTTCTTAACCACCAGCGTGACCGAAGGCTTGCCGTTATAGTAGGAGGCCGTGGTCATGCGGGCCCCGGTGTCCTCCACGCGGCCGATGTCGGAGACGCGCACCTGCGCGCCGTTGATATTGGCGATGACGATGTCGTCGAAATCTTTTACGCTCTGGATGCGGCCCATGGTGCGCAGCACGAATTCTTTTTCTTTCTGCTCCACCTTGCCGCCGGGAATCTCTATGTTCTGCTGGGTGATGGCGTCCTTCACGGCCCGGATGGACAGGTTCATGGCGGAAAGCTTGAGCGGGTTGACCACCAGGTGGATCTCCCGCTCGCGGCCGCCCACTATGTCGATGGCGCCCACGCCGCTTACGGTCTCGATGTTCTCTTTGATCTTTTTCTTGGCTATCTGTGTCAGGTCAATAAGGTCCCTGTTGCCGTAGACCACCACGTTAAGCACGGCCTGGGCGCCTATGTCGAGCTTGCCTATAACCGGGGGATTGGTGCCCTGCGGCAGCTGGCTCAGCACGGAGTTCACCTTGTCGCGTACTTCCTGCGCGGCTATGTCGCCGTCCTTCTCCAGCACGAACTTGATCATCACCAGGCTCAGGCCCTCATAGCTGGTGGAGTTGACGTCTTCTATGCCGGAGATGGTGTTGACCGCTTCCTCAATGGGTTTGGTGACGGAGGATTCTATTTCTTCGGGGCCGGCGCCGCGCAGGGAGGTCTGAATCATAACGTACGGGAATTCCACGTTGGGCATCAGGTCTATGCCCAGCCGGAGGTAGGCGGCCGCGCCCAGTACCACGATAGTGATTATCATCATCGTGGTGAAAATAGGTTTTTGGATTGCGATTTCAGTTATTTTCATAAATTAATGCCGATTAAGGGTACGTGGATAGAAAGTGACAAGCCGGGCAGCGGGGATCTTTTACGGGCAGGGCTTCCCGGTTCACCGGGGCTCTGTTCCGGATAGTCAGTTCTGTACTTTTATCTTGCTGCCGTCCTTCAGGCCGTAGAGGCCGAAAGTTATGATGTCCGCTCCTTTTTTTATTCCGCTGACCTGTATGAATTCGCTGGTCTTTATTCCGGTCCTGACCGGAACCCTGGAGGCCCGCTCGCCCGCGGCGGGGACGAATACGAAATCCAGCCCGTCCGCGCTGACCAGCGCGCCGGAGGGTACGGACAGAGCCGCGCCGCGGGAGGCCGTAATAAGGCGCGCTTCGGCGAACATTCCGGATTTAAGCCGCCCCTCGGTGTTGTCGACCAGTACCTCCACCAGGGTGTTGCGCGAGCGCGAATCCACCACCGGGCTTACCCTGTAAACTTTACCGGTGAAGCGGCGGTCGGGGAAGGCGTCCACTTTTATGCCGGCGCTCTGGCCCTGGAAAACCCGGCCGACATATTTCTCGGGCACGTCCACTACCACGCGCACCTGCGCCTGGTTTACCACCAGGGCTATGGGTGTCTGGGGGGTTACGCTGGCGCCGGTGTCCTGGTAGATGCGGCCTATCACGCCGGTAAGGGTGGACGGCACCGGGGCGGGCTCGTAGACCGTGCCCACCTCGTCGCGCTCCACCAGCGCCACGGGCTGGTCCCTATGTACCGGGTCTCCTTCCTTCAGGAGGTTTTTCAGCAGTTTGCCGGATATCCGCGGGTAGAGCGTGGCTTCGTCCAGGGCTTTTATGGAGCCGGTCAGCAGTATATACTCTTCAAGGTCGCGTACCTGCGCCTTTTCGGTCTTTACCAGAAAGCGGTCTTTCTCCAGTACGTTTAAGGCCTCCGCTGCCTTGTTCCGGCATCCGGCCGTCAGCGCCGCCGCGGCCAGGCTAAAAATTATCAGTTGTATTTGTGTTTTTTTCATAAGTTATTTTTTTCGTCCAGTCTTGCGCCAGATTTCCGAATTTCCGTTTCCTGGCTTGTTATTCTCCCACGGCCCAGGCCAGTTCCGCGTCCGCGGAGCACGCGTCGTGCTGGGCCTGGGTGTAAAGTGTCTGCGACCTGTTAAGCGCCAGGGTCGCGTCGTTAAGGTCCAGCAGACCGGCCAGGCCGTTCTTGAAGCGCAGTTCGGTGGCGGCCAGCGCTTTTTTTGCCGTTTCCACCGCCGTAGTCTGGGAGGCCAGCCGCTGGGAAGCCTCGGTGTGGTCCAGCCAGGCTTTTTTTACGGCTATTTTCAGTTCGCGCCCTGTATTTTTAAGGTTCTCCCCGGCTATGGCCAGCTGCAGGCCGGCTTGTTTCACCTTTGACCCTACGGCGCCGCCGGCAAAAAGGGGCAGGCTGAGCCTTACCCCGGCGGACATGCTCCAGGTGCTTTCCGAGGCGTTCGGAAAGGTGTCATTGGTCTGTCCCTGGAACTGTTTGGCGGCGAAGGCCCCGAGGTAGGGGTAATGTCCCGCTTTTTCAATAGTTATATTTTCAAGGGCGAGTTTTTGCTGCAGGCCCGCCAGG
>MGVB01000010.1:1608-13391 GCA_001800275.1 Elusimicrobia bacterium RIFOXYA12_FULL_57_11 | reverse complement strand
GGGGCGGGCGGCCATGGCCCGCGCGTACAGTGTCTCCAGGGCCGGAGGTTCGCCGCCTGCGCAGCCCATGCGGCCGGAAAGTGTAAGTTCGGCGTCAGGGTCCAGCCCCAGCAGGTTTTTAAGGGTTAGCAGGCCGGCTTCATAATAGTTAAGGTTCTGCATTACCGCCGGCTCGTTATTTGAAACTTCCACTTTCTGGCGCAGCACGGCCAGGTCGCTGGCCAGGCCCTGCTTATACTGTGCCTCAATGGTGGCCAGGTGCTGCCTGGAAAGCTCCAGCGTTTCCTTTTGTATATCCGCCATGGCTTTTGAGAGCAGGACGGAATAATAAAGCTGCGTGACCGCTTTCTTTACGGAGTTCTGTGCGGCGCGCAGCTGTTCCGCGCTGGAATCGGAATAGATGCCGGCCATTTTAATCCCGGTGCGCACCTTGCCGCCGGCCCAGAGCACCTGGTTGAGGTCCAGGGAGGCCGCGTAGGCGTTGTCGGAGCCCATCTCTATCTTCCTTCCGCCGAAGAAAATGGAAGACTTCTCTATATTGCGCGTATATTGCGCGCCGGCGCTCAGTTGCGGGTACACCCCGCCCCAGTATTCCCGTATCTTTTCCTTATATATAAGGCGGCCGCGTTCCGCGTTGGCCACGGAGGTGTTGTTTTTCATCGCCAGGTCTACGGCCGCGGCCACGCTCAGGTCCACGGCCTGTGCCCTGGCCAGCAGCGGGGAAAGCAGAACTATGATGAGGGCTGCCCGCAGGTGCTTTGCCCCGGTGAGTATAAGTTTGGCCATACGCGCAGGAAGCTCCTTCGACAGGCTGCCTATGCCGCGCTCGCGGGCTTCTACCATGAAATAAACTATGACGGCGCTGACCATGCGGATCACGGTGTCTTTGGCGGCTTTGGACAGGGCCTTGCCGTCCTTTTCCAGCGTGGCAAAGAGGGTCTTCCTGTTGCGCGCCTTAAGCTCCATGGCCATGTTCCCAAGGACGCCTTCCGAGGGGGAAGCCATTATTTTAAGCGCGCACTTGGGCATATCGGGGTAGCGTGTGATGAAATCCAGGTGGTTAGTGAAAATGCGTTCGAGTTTCTGTTCTAGCGAGAAGCCGGGATTGTTGATTTCCATCTGGAGTTCCTGGAAATGCTTGGTCCCCTCCAGGAAGGCGGCCTTGATCAGCGCGTCCTTATCCCTGAAATAATAGTAGAGCACCGGTTTTGTGATCTTGAGCTTGGCGGAGATCTCCCGCATGGAGACCGCGTCCGGGCCTTTTTCCGCCATCAGTATGGTGGCGGTCTGCAGGATGCGCTGGCGGGTTTTGTCGCCTTTGGTGACCTTGGTGTCTGTTTGTGGTTTCATAATAACTTACCTACCGGTAGTTAAATTGTAGGCAATAGCCGCGCTCTGTGTCAATAGACCCAAAAGGCCCAGCCGGCGGGGGGCCGTTTCTCTTTTTTGCGCTGGGCCTTATGCCTCTATTCCCATTTGTCGCGGGTATAGTAGTATAGTCCTGTCGCACCCTTGTAATCCCCCGGATAGGCGGGGGAGCATCCACCACCGGGCCTTAACCCGGCGTAACCAGGGGAAACGGAGATTCCGCGCCGTTTCTCTTTTTTTTGGTTACTTTAAGGGGATGAAAAGTATGATTAAAAATATTTTAATAGTTGCGCTGCTGGCGGCGGCTTTTTCAGTTTCCGCCGTGGCCGCCGGACAAAAAGCGGACCCGGGCCGGGGGCCCGCCGGCGCCGTGCATGACCCCCTGGCCGGGGACGGGAATCCTTTCGCCGATCCCGTGTTTCAGGATTTCGTGGAAACGGCCGATGGGTACCTGAATTCCGCGAACACGCCGAAACTGCGCGGGGATTTCCGCGATTCTCTGGTGTCGCCGGGGCTCCCCACTCTTAAGAACCCGTTCGTGCGCCCGGCAGTTGCGGTGGCGCCTGCGGCCAATGCTGAAAAACCGGAGCCTGCCGGCGCCCCGCTCAGCCATTACAAGGTGACCTTTGCCGGTGAGTCCGGGCCGGTGGGTTCTTATGTCTGGCCGCTGGATTCTTCCCCGGGCAGGCACGCGCGGGAGTACGTGTTTCTCAGCATCGTCCCGTCCGGAGCGGATTATGATCAGCTTCTCTCCAGGCTTGAAACAGAGACCGGGTTCCGGTTCGCGGGAGAAAAAACGGCTTTTTCCCGCAACTCCAGAAAGACCTTTATATTGGGGTGGGCGCCTTACTCCAGCCTGGACAAGATCATGAAGGTTAAAGGTGTGGCCCGGGCCAGCGTTGAAAGGAAAAGCGCCGGGATGCCGTTGAAGACCAAGGTGCGCATAACGCTTAAAGTCCCGTTCCAGAATAAGCCCAACGCTTTCGTCCCGGAATTTATCCGGTCCATCGGGAAGAATAATAATTTCAGCGCGGAAACCTGGTTCCGCCTGCCCAGAAAATCCGCGGACTCCAAATTCAGTGTTTTTAACGTTACCGGTACGCTGCCGGTGGATATGGTGGGGGAAATTTCCCGTTCTCCTTTCGTGGCTTCAGTGGAATTTAAGGATTCTTCCCTGTAAATCCCGTAAACCGCGCCTGCGCACGGCGTTCCCGCGGCGGATCCTGTCCGCCGCGGCGGTTTTTTTGCTCCAGGCAAAAAAGTTATAATCGAAGTATCTATGCAAGAGAACAAACATTCGCGCGACCCTCACGCCCGCCAGAAAGTGCGCAAGGGCTACAGGGTGGCTTTTTTGATGGCTTTTTCTGTGGCATTGCTTGCTGAAATGCTGCTTTTTATGCACGCCCAGATGCGTGAGATCTCGATGATCCTGAAAGAAGATTTCCGCATCATCGTAGTGCGTGAGGATAAAGGAAAGGCTGCGGCGGAGTCCATCGAAAGCGCCCTGGCCGCCCTCCCCGGCACCTCGCAGGTGTTTTTTGTCAGCCGCAAAGACAGGCTTGCCAGGCTAAAGGCGGAGGATCCTGAGCTCGTAGCGTCGGTGCTGGTGCCGGGCTTGAACCCCATGCCGGACACCTGGGAAATAATCATAAAAGAGGAGGTCCTGGGGGATATAAATTCCTGGACCTCCGCGGCCTGGCGGATACCCGGGGTGGCCGACGTGAAATATAAACCCCTGGAAGCTTACGCGGTAATGCATTCCCTGTTTTACGGGCATCTTATCCGCCTCACACTGGCGCTTGCTTTTTTGGCGTTCATGGTGATGGCGGCCATGGTGCTGACGCACGGCCATACGCCCGCGGAGCTGGCGGCCGCGCTGTCAGCCGACAGCCGGTGGTTCTTTTCCGGCGCGGGGGGGGGCGCGGCGGCCGCGCTGGTGGCTTACGCCGTGGTTTACCCGGTAAAGTACCTCAGTCCCGTGTGGGTGTGGCCCAACCCCCTCTGGCAGGCAGCCGTGACGGTTTGCGGCGCGCTGCTGGGTTGGGTGCTGTGTCAATGGAAGAATACCCGCTGATGAGTGGCCCGGTGTTTCCCATGCCTGTCTTTTTCCGGAATGTCCCCGCCGGGGCCGCGCTGCTGCTGGCGTCCGCGCTCCTTTTTTGCCCCGGGCCGGCTTCCGGGAGCGATCCCGCCGTGGACGCAAAAAAGACAAACCTGGAAGAGATAAGCCGGCAGCTGGACGAGAAAAAAAAGGAGCTGGACGGCTACCTGGCCGATGAGGAGCGCATCACCGCGGAGCTGGCTGGCCTGAAAAAAGAGGAAAAACAGGGGCTGAGCCGGCGACAGGACCTGGAATTACAGTTAGGCCGGTCAAAATCCCGTTCAGGGGAAGCCCTGCAGAAATATGAATCTCTTGAGAAGGCCCGCAAAGCGCTGGACGGGGATATTTCCGGAGAGGTCGTTATGTTTTCCCTGCAGAAAGATTTTTTTTACCCGTATTACGGCCTGCGGGATATTTCAAAGGACCTGCTGATCCGTGCCGCCATCATAAGCCGGTACGCCCTGCTTACCAGCATTAAAGGCGAAAGTCTGAAGGTAAACAGGGACATCGCGGCGCTGAAGCTTAAAAGCATGGACCTTAAGGCCCGGCAGGAGTTGCTGCTTAAGCAGAGTTCGGCCCATAAAAGCGTCCTTAAAACCAAGCGGGAGGAACTGGAGCATACCAGGGCACAGCAGGCCCGGCTATCCACGGAACTTGAAAATCTCCAGAATTCCGCCCTCGGTCTTACGCGGCTGGTTAAAAAACTTCAGAAAAAAATGCCTTACCGCAGCGATACGGGGCCGGGCGACCTGCCTATAGAGCGGCGTTCCCTGCCCTGGCCGGCGGAGGGCCGCATCATAAGCCGTTTCGGCCGCGAAGAGGTTCCGGCGCTGAAAACCTGGATAGTCAGGGAAGGCGTGCGTATTGCCACGCAGCCGGCCGCCCCCGTCCGGGCCGTGCTTGGCGGCACGGTTATCTATTCGGGGCCCTTTCGTACTTACGGCAATGTGGTGATAGTGGACCATGAAAAAGGTTTTTTCACCATTTACGGACTGCTGAGCCGGATAGACGCCGTAAAAGGACAGGCAGTGAGCGCTTTATCCCCGCTGGGCCTTGCCGGTGAGGATACCCAGGCCGTAGGCCGTGACAAGAAGGCCGATGGCGGCGCGGTGTATTTTGAGGTAAGAAAGGGGGACAGGGCTCTGGACCCCATGAACTGGCTGGCAAATTAGTATAATATATATATTATGTCCGGGGACTTGGGGTCAGGGTCCCAGGGGCAGGGAGTTGGCTTTATATGAAAAATATCAGGAAAATCGTTCTGGTAACGGTATCCGCGTTTTTTATCGGCGCGGTTTTCCCTTACGTTAATTACGCCATAGACAAGACTTACCAGCAGTTGAAGATCATCGTGGACGTCCTGGAACTCATCAAAGAAAGCTATGTCGATGTTATCGACCCGCAAAAACTGATCTATGGCGCCGCCAAAGGCATGGTGGCCGAGCTGGACGCTTATTCCCAGTTCATGGAACCGGACATTTATGAGCGCGTGAAAAGCGATACCGAGGGAGAATTCGGCGGCATAGGTATACGGGTGGATATGCGCGAGGGTTGGCTGACCGTGGTAACGCCGCTGCCCAATACGCCGGCCTGGCGCGCCCAGATGCTGCCAGGTGACAAGATCACAAAGATAGAGGGCGAGTCTACCAAGGATATTATAATAGATGTCCTTATTAAAAAACTGCGCGGCACCCCGGGGACCAAGGTCAATATTACCGTGGCCCGCGAGCCGGAAGACAAGAACGCGGAATGGATAAGCAGGGATATTACCATCACCCGGGAACTTATAAAGACCGAGAACGTGAAATCCAGGATGCTGGACGAGAAAACGGGTTATGTCAAGATCATAGAATTTACCGGCCATGCCACCGAGAACGTCGCCAAAGCTTTGCAGGAGCTGAAGGGCAAGGGTATGGAGGCGCTGGTGCTTGACCTGCGCTACAATCCCGGCGGCCTGCTCGCTTCGGCCGTGGATGTGTCAAAAATGCTGATGAACGCCGAGCGCATGGTGGTTTACACCAAGGGCCGCAAACCGGAAAACTACCAGGAATTCCGGACCGGGAGCTCCGCGCCTTACGAGAACCTGCCCCTGGTCGTGCTCATTAACCGGTATTCCGCTTCCGCCAGCGAGATCGTGGCCGGCGCCATGCAGGATAACAGGCGGGCGGTGATCATAGGCGAGCGCTCTTTCGGCAAGGCCAGCGTCCAGTCGATAATCCCGCTGACGGATAAATCGGCCTTGCGGCTTACCATCGCCAAGTATTATACGCCTAATGGTAAATCCATACAGCATGACGCCAAGAATGAAACCGGCGGCATTACCCCGGACATAACCATAAAGGTCCCGCTTGAAACGGAGAAGAAGCTCCTTCAGCAGAGCGAGGAGCTCTATTTCCCCGGTAAAGAAGATAAGGCCGTAAAAAAGAAGGATGAAGTCAAAGATGAAGTGCTGGACCGGGCCGTCGAATTGCTGAAAGCCCGGGAAGTGCTGGGGAATTTGAAGCAGGGGAAATAGTTTCCGAGGGCGGGAAGCGGTGCCGGGGAATCGCGCAAGGGGGCTGCCCCGTTACCGGTTCCGGGTTCCTGACCGGGGTGCGATGAAAATACTGGCCTTCGAGACAACTTGCGACGAGACTTCCGCCGCGGTGATGACTGGGCAGGCGCTGCGTTCCAATGTCGTTTTTTCGCAGATCAAACTTCACCGCAAATACAGCGGGGTGGTGCCAGAACTGGCCAGCCGCGCTCATCTGGAAAAAATACCTTTTGTCCTCTCCGGCGCCCTTGGCGCGGCCGGCATAAAACTGCCGCTTAAGCAGGGCGCGGTGGATGCCGTGGCTTTTTCACGCGGGCCGGGGCTGCCGGGCGCCCTGCTGGTGGGGCGCGTGGCGGCCGAAACCGCCGCCGAGCTTTCCGGCGCGCCGCTTATAGGGGTAAACCACCTGGAAGGGCACCTGCTGGCCTGCGAGTTCGAAAACGGCCGCGCCGTGCGCCGGCTTGAATTCCCGCTGGCGGCGCTTATCGTTTCAGGCGGTCACACCGAAATCTGGCATGCCAGGGGTTACGGCGACTATAAGGTGATGGGCCGTACCCGCGACGACGCGGCCGGGGAAGCTTTCGACAAAGTGGCCAAACTGCTTGGCTTGCCCTATCCGGGCGGGCCGGAAGTGGAGAAATGGGCGCGGCGGGCGGAGGGGCACGGCCCGGTGTTCCCCCGGCCTTTCATGGCGGGAACCTGGGATTTTTCGTTCAGCGGCCTTAAAACGGCGGTAAGTTATTACCTGGCGAAAAAAACAGGCGCCAGCACGCATGATCTCCCGGCCGCGGAAAAAGCGCTGGTGTGCCGCGCTTTCCAGGACGCCGCGGTGGAGACGCTGGTTAAAAAAACCGCGGACGCCGCGCGCGCGCTGGGCCTGAAGCGTATCGCCGTGGGGGGCGGGGTTTCGTCCAACGGCGCCCTGCGCGGGGCTTTCGGCGCGCTGGAAGGGTTTGAGGTAAGGTTTTCCCACAGGAGTTTCTGTTCCGATAACGCCGCTATGATAGCGCTTTGCGCGCTGCGGCGGCTTGAGGCCGGCAAATTTGCCAACAGCTTGCGGGTGGCGCCCGACCTTGCGCGGCCGGGCTGGAAAACGAAGGGCTGATAATGTCAGGGGCGGGGTTTGCGCTGGTAAACATATAATGAGAATCTGGCTGCTTTCCGACTATAACCACAAGAAACACCTGGCGTTCAAGAGCATGCTGTCCCGGTTCTCCGTGGCTTTTCCCGAGGCGGAGGCCGAGTTCTCGGTCAAGAGCCGGCGCAGCATGTGGGAAAGTCTGTTCGCGCATCTGCGCGACCCTAAACGGAACCCGCTGGCCGATGTAATGGAGATCCCCCAGAATTGGACCGAACTTTTTTCCAGACTTGGCCTGCTTGCCGAACTGGCCTCAAAGGTGGAGCCGCTCGCGCGCAGGCGGTACCCGGATTTTATTCTGAAGGAACTTTGCCGGCACGATGAGGCCAGGGCTTTTTCCGCCCCGTGGTGGCTTGAGGCCCCTGCGCTTTTCTTCAGGCCCGGGGCCCTTGAAGGTGTGTGCGGCGAGCCGGGCAGGGAACTTGCCTCCTGGGAGGGGTTCCGCTCGGCGCTTGACAAAGTGTCGGCCGGGGTTAAAAAACGCGGTTTCCGCGCCCTTGCCTCGCCGTACTCCTCGGGCGCCATCGGTACGGCCGACGTGCTGCCGCGGGTCTGGGGCAGGCGGGGGGGGCTTTTTTCCGACGATTTCAACCGCGCTACTTTCACCCGGGAGGAAACCGCGGGCGGCATAGAAGATTGGCTGGAACTGGCGGTGAGCGGGAAAATAGAGCTGTTCAGCCCCGACCGTTTTGAGAACGGCCCTTTCCCGGTGGAGCAGTGCGCTTTTATAATTTCCTCGCGCAAACTTCCCGGGCAGAATTCGCGCAAGGCCGCGCCCCAGTCCCGCGCCGCGCGCTCCGGCCAGCGTTGCGCCAAAACAGGCGCCCGTGCCGCCAGGGGCGGGGCGGGGGAGTTTAAAGTGCTTCCCTATCCAGGCTGTTCCGAAGGGGGAGGGCTTGCGCTGGTGTACAACCTTGCCGTTTCCGCGTCTTCTGCGGATATCTCCGGCGCTGCCGCTTTTGTGTCCTGGGCCATGGAGCCGGAAAATCTGGGGCCGTTTACCGAAAGTTTCGGGGTTTTTCCCTGTTTTAAGGCAAGTTTCGAGGAGTTGTTGAACGGGGACAGGGAGGCCGGCGCCTACAGGAAGATCTTTTCGGCCCCGGAGCTTATGCCGAACATAATGGCTTATCCCACGGCCGAGCTGCTGCTGGAGCGCGCATTGTGGAACCTGTCGCTAAAGATCGTGCGCCGGGATTATGACCGGGAAGACCTCACCAGAGAGCTGATAATGGCGCAGGGAGAGGCGGATTATCTTTTGTCGCTGTATTAGAGGCGTGGCAGTTTAAGGCCGGATTCGTAGCAGAACTGATAATGAAAAAGACCGCTGAAAATTCTTACGGGGCCGCTGCCGGGCAGGCTTTTGACGGCGGGCGTGACGCCTTTTTGCAGGCCGCCCTGGAGGCCGTTTCGGCCCGGTTCATGCTGGATGGCGCCTCGTTTTACGAATATGACGAGAAGAACGCTTTGCTGCGCCTGCGGCTGCGCCAGGCGTCCGGCGTGGCGTTCGAGCACGAGGAGAACCTGCGCCCCGCTCCCGGTTCCGCCGCGGCCCGGGCGCTTGAAAGTATGCAGCCGGCGTCCGCCTCTTCTCCCGGCGGGCGCTTTCTTTACTGCGCGTTTAAATTCGACTGCTGCGATCCTTCCGGCGGCAAGAACGCCGTAACCTGCTCCGGCCTTATCCGTCTGGAACGGTCCGCCCGCCGGCGCCGGTTTTCGGCCGCGGAAGCGGCCCGGGCGGACGCGTTTTTGCGGTCTTTCCTGCGGGACTATTACCGGGCCGAATATTTTTCCCTGACCCGGAAATACGATAAGAACGTTTCCGCAATAACGGAACTGACCGAGGTGTTCGCCACCGCGCTGCGGGTCCGCGACAGCTTCCGCCATATCCTTGCCGGCATCCAGACCTATTTCGGTTTCGACCGCGTGCGGCTTTACCTGATAGACGAGAAAAACCAGAAACTCAAGGGCGAGCTGTCGGCCGATATCCGCGGCCAGATAAAAAGTATCTCATACGAGGAAATACCCCTGGAGGCCGGCGCGCACCGGTTCGCCGACATAGTGCTGGGCCGCTCCTCCGGGGCGTTTATGGAGCGCTACAAGGACTGCGTGCTGTACATGCCGCTGTCGGTGCAGGGCGTTACCATCGGGCTCCTGATAGTGGACAACCTGCTCAGCCAGCAGCGCATAGAACCCCAGGAACTGGCCATGCTTAAATCCTTCGGCGGCCAGATAGCGCTGGCTGTGGACAATGCCCGGCTTTTCGACAAGGTGGAGGAACTCTCGCTTTACGACGAACTTACCAAGCTTCCCCTGCGCCGCTACTTCAACCAGCGTTTCCAGGAGGAGTTCTACCGCGCGGAACGCTTCAAACAGCCGTTGGCCCTGGTCTGGGCGGATGTGGACCATTTCAAGGAGATAAACGACACCTACGGCCACCAGATAGGCGACGTGGCGCTCAGGGAGGTCGGGCGCGTAATACTGGCCAACCTGCGCAAGATAGACTTCCCGTGCCGTTATGGCGGTGATGAGATAGTGATACTGCTGCCCCAGGCCACCGGCGCGGAAGCGCTGCGCCTGGCCCAGCGCCTCAGCGCCGAAATCTCCGAATTGCGCATAGCCGTGCCGTTCTCGAAAACGCGGGAACTCAGGCTCACCCTCAGTATCGGCGTCTCCACTTTCCCCCAGGACGCGGCCGCCATTGAAACAATGCTTGAGAAGGCCGATGACGCGCTGTACTGGGTTAAATCCCACGGGCGCGGCAAGATAGCGCTTTATTCCGACTTGCCGCCGGCAAACGGGGATAAGGCCAAGCCTGCGCCAGATATGGCGCAAGAGCTGAAGACATCCGCAGCCGGAGGCGACAATGATGCCGGAGAGAAATAAGATCAGGCCGAACGGCGCACGGAGAGGGCCGGCGGTTATATTGCAGGCGTTTCTGACCCTGGCCGCGGCCGTTCCGGCCGGCGCCGTTTTTGAGGACCTGCCCGTAGGGGCGCGCCAACTGGGTTTTGGCGGCGCCGCGGCGGCGCTGGAGGACACGGCGGGGGCCTTCTCCAACCCCGCCCTGCCCGGGGTATTGCGCAAATTCGACACGGGCGCGGGATTTCTGGCCTCGGAGCGGACCACGCAGGGGCCGGCGGAATTTTCAGTGCGCGGGGCCTGGCTGGTGATCCCCCACGGGACTTACGGCAAAACCGGCACTTTTTCCGTAGGCGGCCTGTATCGGGATGATAACGGCGCGTGGACCCAGAAAACAATGGCTTTCGGCTGGAGTTCCTGGCAGCTGCTGCAGGCGGGTTCCGGGGCGGTGGATTTCGGCGCGAATGTGAAGATCCTTCAGCTCACCGCGGAAGATACCGCCGGACTCTTGTCCTCGGACGCGGATTCCCAGGCCGGCGCCGCGCTGGATGTGGGGGCCGTTTACCGGCCCGACAGCAGGCGGACTTTCGGTTTTTCGGCGCTCAATATCAACCGGCCGTCTTTCAGGGTCGGGCTGCTTAAGGACAAGGCCCCGCTGGCGCTGCGCCTGGGATTTTCAGAGCGGCACGACGATATTATAGTCTCCGTGGATATGGCGCAGCGTACGGCTTCCGGGGGCTACAAGGGTAATTTCAGCCTGAACCCGGGCATTGAATGCCTGTGGCGCACGCGGCGCGCCGGATTTTTTTCTACAAGGAACGGCCTGGTGCTGGCCGAACGGGCTTCCGCCCTGAGCGCCGGCTTTGGCTGGCGGCGCCAGGCGGCCGAGATTTCTTATTCCATGGCGGTGCCGCTCACCGGCGTAATAGTGCCGGCGCATGCCGTAACCCTGGCGCTGCGTTTTGGCGACCGCGATGTGCAATCCGATTACGAGCGCCTTATGGGGCAGGAAATCAAATACCGCAAGGACCTGGTGGTCTCCCTGGATGAGTCCGCCAGGCGCGAAAATCTTCTTAAACAGGAACTCCTCTCCATGCGTGAGGAAATAGAGGCCCTGGGGCTGCGCCTCAGATCCACGGAAGAAAAAAAAGAGCAGGTCCGTGACGAAAAAGAACGGCTTGAAGCGGTTGTCAGGCGGCAGGCCGCGGCTGAAGCGGAACTTCGCGGACTGGCTGAAAAAAGGCGTTCCGACAAACTGGCCCAGCTTAAATATGATTTCAGCCTCGACTGGCAGAACTATCTTAAACTGAAAAGCGGCGGGGCGCCGCGGGATGTGCTGAAAGGTGCGTTGGAGCGCATGGTAGGCCAGTACCAGGACGTCGGCGTGGATATTTCCCAGGCTACGCTTGAGCTGAGGGGGATGATCGGGGGCAGGTGAGCTGCCATAGCAGGTTCCCGGCGACTGCGAACCTTTCGGCAACACCGGGGATGTTGTAATCTGCGTGAAAATGATTTTAAGAGACCGCGAGTTCTTCAGTGGAAGCCTGTCCGCATTTCGTTCAGGATTTACAGGGATTTGTTTGCGCGCGGGGGTTTGTGCGGCTCTTTTGCTCTGCTTCTGTTCGGGTGTGGCCGCGCAGAGCTTGTATATTTCCAGGATGAACACTTGGTTCCGCTCCGGCGGCAATACCTACTGCAGCGATATCACTACCCGTTTGCCGCCGGCGGGCCTTGTCGTGACCGGTCCGGTACAGGGGCTCTTTTCCCGTACCATGAGCGGTTAT
>MGVB01000010.1:0-1578 GCA_001800275.1 Elusimicrobia bacterium RIFOXYA12_FULL_57_11 | reverse complement strand
TTTAATTACTTTGAGTCTGTGTACACCACGGGGACGTATACCGGCACCATGTCCGGCACTCTGTACGGGTATGTGGATGCCGCGGCCGGCAATGTTTCCGGAACCGTCGCCTACCCGCTGCTTACCGGGCGCACCGCCGCGCAGGGAACGATAAGCTGCGTCCCTAACACCTTTCCGGGCGATACTTTTGCCGTAGGTAATGTTTACGTCCGTGGCGCTTCCGGTACGGACGGGATCATCACGGCGGTAGTTCCTTCTACCGCAGTTACCTCCCCGGTGCTTACCTGCCATGACGACGTTGTCCCGATGACCGCGAACGTCACCGGGTCGGGGCCCTGGACAATGACAGGCACGATATCCGGTACGGTCAGTGTTGATCTGGCTCCGTTCGACACTGTGGAAGATTATGATTTTGCGGACACGGTGGATATCTCGCAAGCTTTTACCGGAGCTATCAGCGGCACGCTTACCGGCAACGAGCCGGACCTGGCTGGCAATGTTTCCGGCACCCTGACCGCGGCCGCGCTGACGGATGTTACCGTTACTACCGGCATGGCCGTCACATGTGCGCCACTTTCGTTCACTACGGGGAACATTGCCGTCACGAGCATAAATAACCTGGGGGACCCTGTTTCGGTTATTCCAACTGTCGTTCATACTGTTACCTGCACCGGAGTTGAAGACCGCGTCACTCCTGGCCGTCGCCTGACCTTTACCGGTACCGGGGATATAGAGGTCGATCCCACGCTCAACGGCTTTGCGAATGGAACGGCCTGGTTTGAGTTAGTTCCCAGAAATTCCACAGGCTCTGTCAGCGGCACGGTCAGCGGAACTCCGGCCGGGGGCGGAGATACCGTGGTGAGCTTCCAGTCTTCGCTTACCGGGGATGTATGGAGCGACTCGTCCCTTATACAGTTCGAGAAGCCGAAGGCCACCTACCCCGGCGCCTGCCTGGGGCTGTGCGCGAGTATTGCCTGCGTGGTGGGGAGCACGCCCACCGCTTTCGGCATAGACGACCTGACCTTCGAGGTCTTCAAGTTCGGGCCCGGCGCCAACCCGCTGGACCCGGCCAGCACGCCGCCGGTTAAGACTATCTCAATGTACAACATAGGGACCTGCGATTCCGCTAACACATTGCCTATTGCGCACACCTACGGCGGCCAGATACCTATCGGCACTTATTGCGCGGCCTGGGACGGCTACTACAATCTTAACGGCTTTTTCGGTAAGACCAACGGCATCTACGGTTTCCGGGCCAAGGTCACCACCCGCCAGACCACCAGGGACGGTACCAGCATAGATATTGAGCAGACCGCGGCGTTTCCGGGGCAGAACCAAATCCCCATACAGGTGAACGTGACCAATATCCACATGGTGCAGTCAAGCCCCACCGCGGTGGGGAATATTACACGTGTACCAGCACAGCCCTACAATCTGAAGTACCGGCTGTCGAAGGATGCCACGGCCACCATAAATATCTATGACACGGACGTTTCGCACCAGACAGGCAGCCTTATGTCCCTTGTGCGCACCATAATTTCCGCCCAGCCGCGGGTAGGCGAGGGCGTGCCCGACGGG
>MGVB01000009.1 GCA_001800275.1 Elusimicrobia bacterium RIFOXYA12_FULL_57_11 | reverse complement strand
CCCGCGAATATGCGGGTGAAAAAGTAGCCATAAAAGTGGAACTGATCAAGGACGGCTTCCTGTTCTTCAACAGCAACAAGGGAGAGAAGGAATTTACCTTCGACTCGGCGGGCAGCTATGACCTTGTGTTCGCCGAAGGCGACCTGACCAAGAGCAAGGACTTCGTTGATGACAGCATGGACAAGGGCAGGGACGCCAAGTATTACGTAAAATGGGGCTTCCGGCGCCTGGGCCAGGTTTCCACCAATGCCTATATCAATAAAGGTAAAACGGATAAAATAAAGGTAGATTGACCCGGTTAGCAGCAAAAAAAACACCCGCCGTACACACGGCGGGTGTTTTTTTTATCTCCGGCAGTATTACCGGGGCAGGATCATGGTAAACGCCGAACCTTTCTGCAACTGGGATTTAACGATCACGCGCCCGCCATGCAGCGAGGCGATCTTCCGCACAAGCGAAAGCCCCAACCCCCAGCCTTCCACCTGCCCGGTGAACGACTCCTCCACCTGGTAAAACTTCTGGAAGATGTTCTCTATTTCTTCCCCCGGGATACCGGGACCGTTGTCCCCCACGGAGATCAGCACCCCGCCGTCACGCGCCTGCGCGGAAAGGATCACGAGTTTCTCCCGGCCGGCGTTAAATTTAATGGCATTGTCTATTAGGCTCGTCAGGGCGGAAGAAAGGAGCTTGCGGTCGGCTTTAAGCATGACGGGGCCGGCGGCCGGAGCGGTCTTTATGGTAAAAGCGCCGGCATCCTTGCGCATCCCGCGGATCCCCTCAGCCACTTCCGACAGAAATTGCGCGGCGTCAAATTCCATCTTTTCCAGCGAAGAGGGCTCAAGGCTGTCGACAGTTACGAAGTCCAGAAGGCTTTCCACCAGCGCATTAAGTTTCCGCCCCTGGAGCCCTATGGTTTCAGACGATTTCTTGATTATTTCCGGCAGGCCCTTTGACTGCGCCTCTTCGCTTAATATCTGCGAATACCCGTTTATGGAGGCCAGCGGGGTTTTAAATTTGTGCGAAATAAGCGAGAGGAAATTCCTGGCCATGCGCTCTTCAAGGCGCTGCGCCGTGACATCCGACAGTATCCAGAGGCGGCCCTCCACCTTGGAATTGCCGTCCTTATCCTCCGCGAAAAGCTTGATTACCGTGCCGCTCAGATAGAACCTTTTCGGCTTCTCCCGGTAAAGCTCAAAATTAAAAGCGACTTCCTCGCAGGACATGGCGGCGTCAAGCCCCGGGGTCATGGTGAAATCCGGGAAAGCCGCCTTAACGTTAGTGAAATTATATTTATCGTGCTCCAGGTAGGTTTTAGCGGAATCGTTGAGTATTATTATCTCGCCGTCAACGTCGGTAAGTATAGCCCCTTCCCGGACGCGCTTGAACACGATCTCCATTTTGCGTTTCTCTTCCTTCACGGAAGTGAACAGCCGGGAATTCTCTATGGCGATAGCCGCCTGTGAGGCGAACGCCTCGAAATTATTCTTATCAGTCTCGGAAAAATCCCCGTCCGCCTTGTTTATGGCCTGCACCACGCCTATGGCCCGGCCCTTTATTATCATGGGGCAGGTTAAGAGCGAGCGCGTGATAAAACCGCTCTTCGCGTCGGCTTTTTTGGAATGGCGGGGATCGGAAGCCACGTCGTTAATAATAGTGGAACGTCCCTCTTTGGCACAGGTGCCCGCCACGCCCTCCCCCAGCTTGAAGCGCATTTTCTGCACATCTTCGGGAAGGCCCAATGCCACGTCAAAATACAGCTCCTGCGCTTTTTCATCCAGCAGGTAGAGCGAGGCACGCTCCGCCCCTACCACGCGCGAGGCAAGCCGCATAATAGTGGTCAACAGCTCGGAAATATCCAGTTTTGAGGAAAGCAGCCGTGAGACCATCACCAGCATTTCAAGGCTTTCCTGCGACTGCATTATCATCTTTTCACCTTTTTAAAAAACGGTCCGCAAAAGTATTTTGTAATAGTTCTTATTGGCGGAATCCTCCGCCTTGAAAGCGTTATAGGCCACGTCCAGGGTGGTTTTCACGCTCACATCCAGCTTGATGCCCAGGATCAGAGACTTCGCCCCGGGCGCCTGCCTGAAGGATATTTTACTATATCCAAGGTACAGGTGGCTCGCATATTCCGGTTTCATGCTGCGCGACACCTGGGCCGTCAGAACCCAGTCGGGCAGGGCCGTAACCTGGCGAAAAGTGCCAAGATAGGCCATTTCCGAATGGTCAAGCACCGGAGTGACCAGATTCGAGTTGGAAGCGTCCCCGGTCTTGGAAAAAGCGGCGGCGGACGCCAGCAGGAAGAATTGGCCGTAATATGATTTTTCGGCCTGCAGTTCCACGGCGGTTTCGGAGAAGTTTTTTCGATCCTGGAAGCCGGATAAGGCCGCCTTCTGCCCTGCCCAGGCGGCGGCCGCGGTCACATGGAGATAATCCTCATCGTCGGGCTCGGTAACCGAGGTCTGCGCATAGAATCGGGCACCCCGAGCCCCGGAACGCGCCTGCGGGGAAAAAGGATACACGAAAGGGGTCAGGGATAAAAAATGCCGGCGGCCGGAATACATTACCGGGAAACGAAAAGCATACACTTTGTCGCGATATAACGCCGTATCCCGGTAGAAAGATGCCGCGCCGCCCGCCATTACATTGCGGGACACATGGGTAAAAACAGTAAGGGAATCTTTCTTGAAACCGTTGGACCCGGTGCTGTAATCATTCTCCGCCCACCAGGCCGCGCCAGACGCCAGCGGGCAGCAGGCCGCGAGAACAACGAAAATGAGCAGGTTCTTCATTGAACAATATTATATATTATTCACGGTTTTTTTCAGCGCGGCAACCCCGCCCCTGGTCTTTTTGTATGCAATTGGCTTTACTTGGCGGGGTCACGGCCATGCTCCATAAACCTTTCCTGCACGAGGAACTCGAAGCGGTGATCACACTTGCCGCGCAGCCTTAATCACCATATGGCCACAAATGCCGACTCCGGACTTTTGAGCCTTACGGCGTTGAACCTGGAGAAATGCATGCTCAGGCTCTCAAGGGTTTCGGCCGGCACCCGGCAGGCGCTGGACAGAGCAAGCGGGTCCCGCAGGTGACCAGAGCCCCCCGATCATGGCCCGTACATTAACTCCGCCAGCGCGGCCTGCGCCGGCTTATAACCAGGGTTTATCCTGAGCGTTTCCCTGAAATGCCCCCCCGCCTCCACTTTCTTACCCTTAAACTGCAGAATCAGCCCCAGATTAAAATGCGCGTCCGCGTAATCCGGTTTTAAACGGAGCGCCTCACGGTAATGCCCGGCCGCCTCGTTTATTTTACCCTGTACACACAACATTGAGCCCAGATTGCTGTGCGCCTCGGCATAAGCCGGGCTTAAAAGGAGCGCCCCGCGGTACTGCCCCGCAGCCTTCTCCGCCAGGCCCAGCAGGGAAAGGGCGTTGCCGTAGTTATAATACGCAAGGGCCGAAGGGTTCAACCGCAGAGCCTGCCGGAAATTTTCAGCCGCCTCCGCTATTTTAGCCTTGTCCCCGCGGCTTTCAGACAGCAGGACGGTGCCCAGGTTATTATAGGCATCGGTAAAATACGGCACCATCCGCAGCGCCTCCCGGTAATGTCCGGCCGCCTGTTCCGCTTTTCCCTGGCCATATAAAACCAGGCCAAGGTTATTATGAGCATCCGGGTAATCCGGCAGCAACCGTATTGCCTCCAGACACTGCTTTGCGGCCTCCTCCAGCCTGCCCTGATAAAAAAGGGCAAGGCAATAATTATTGCGGATGTAACCGGCTGCCGGCCTGACTTGCAAAGCCTGCCGGTAATGTTCAGCCGCGGCCCCTATCTTTACCTGGTCCTTCCGGCTGCCGGCCATCAGAACGGCTCCCATATTTGCGTGGCCCAGACTTGACACAGGATCAACAGCCAAAACCCTTGCCCATAAGGACTCGGAATTGCGCCACACCTGCAGCTGGTTCCTGGTGAAGCAGCTTAGCGCGGCCAAAACTGCTATTTGCGCCGCCAGCTGCAGATATTTGTTGATTCCGAGCCGCAGTATGCCGCCGGTAAGAAGGAAAACGAACGGCAGGCAGGCAAGATAGGAATACCGGTCCGCAGTAAGTTGATAACCAAAGCGAAACAGTCCAGACACAGGGGCCAGCAGAAGCAGGTATGCCGTCCAGCCGTACAAGGCGCAGGGGTACCCGCGCCTGGCCAGAAAGATCAGCAACGCGCTCAAGCCGGAAAAAGACATGATAGAAAACCAGTACGGCCAGGCCCAGGGCAGGGGCTTTGAAATCATTTCATACAGCGGCGAAAGCCCGGAGGGCAGCAGGGTTTTCCAGACATAAAAAACACCGCTCCACGAGGCGTGTGCAAGCCTGTTAAGAAGACCATAATCCCCCAGCAAGTAAACCGGGAAACTGGGTTTATGCCCATAGATGGTGACAGCCGCCAGGGGCAGCGCCATCACAAAAAAATGAACCTTGCCCCGAAAAATATTCGTCCATTTTTCCCGGACCGGCGCCATACCGAATAAATGAAGGTCCAGAATAATCAGCGCGGCGGGCAGCATTATCCCGTCCGGTTTTGAAAGCAGCGCCATAGCAAACAGGCCGCCGCTCAGGATATGCCACTTCCGGATGCTGACAAGGTCGGCGGCCATGCGCAGGCGCATATATCCCAGCAGGGTCAGCAGGCAGAACGCCATGCTCAGCAGATTATGGCGGCTAGAGGCCCAGGCCACGGCCTCAACACGCAAAGGATGCAGCGCAAAGACCAGGGCTGAAAAGGCGGCCGCCGCCGGCAAAAACGGGGAATTGGCGTATTTCCCGCGGCCGAAAACGGCTATGAGAGAAAAAAAGACCAGCGCGGCATTACATGCATGAAGAAGAATGCTTGAAAAATGATGGCCGGCCGGGGACACCCCCCACAGGTAATAATCAAATGCGTGCGAAAGACGGAACACCGGTATATAAAACCCCCCTTCAAGGGAGGTGAGCGCCCATTTGATCTGCTTAAGCGGAGGTCCCCTGTAGTCGGCGCCGGCCTGGAAGTTAAGGTTGTCGTCCCAGCGGACGAACCCGTTCTCGGCAGCCGGCATAAACACTACCAGGGTTATGAGCCAGACCAGGACGGCGGCGTAGCCCGCGCGGACAGCGCGCACACGGGCGTCCGTAAAAAAGCCCTGCACCGGGAAGACGGGGTCCTTAATCATTAACAAGCTGGTTCTTCATAATTTTCCAGACCTTTCTGCGTTAAGCCTCGCAGAATTTAGCGGTTACGGTCGCGGAAGAGCAGGCAAAAACATTAAGAGTAAAAAAAATAAAAATAATCGCAAAGATTGCGGCGGCCATAGCAGCCAAAGTATAGCAAAAGTCTTTTGACGGCATTTCCACCCGCCCCCGGCAAAATATATACTGTCTACACGGTGGCGGAACCGGCCCCGCCGCGGCCAACGGCAGGAAAAACCACATCATAGTCTCCGCCATTGAGCATCCCGGCGTCATGAACCCGGGCCTTGAACAGTACGGGCAGGGCGGAAAATGGAGAATAACGGAGAAGAAAAGCGAATGACCGGACAAAAGATATGCCTCAAGTGCGTAATGCCGGAGTCAAAACCCGAAATCTTCCTGGACCAGGCTGGGGTCTGCAATCTCTGCCTTGAGCACGCCGCCCGGGCCGCCGCCCCGGCGGAAAAGGCGCTTGAGACCGATTTCACAAAGGTACTGGCCCAGCACCGTGGCAAGCACGAGTACGACTGCCTGGTAATGTGCAGCGGCGGCAAGGACAGTACCGCGTCGCTTTATTACATGAAGACCCGCTATAAGACCAGGCCGCTGGCTTTCACGTTCAACCATGGTTTTGAAACCGAAGACGCCCTCGCCAACGTAAAAAAATCCGTGGAGAAGCTGGGCGTGGACTTCATGCTCTTCCGCTCGGATTTCATGCATGAAATGTTCGCCAAAATACTTAAGACCGGTTCCAAAGCGGTGATCTGCCATCTCTGCTCTATCTGGTACATGGACCTGACCTTCAAAATGGCGGAGCGCTTTGACATCCCCATAATAATAGCCGGATGGACCAAGGGGCAGTCCCTGCGGCAGCCGGCCATGACAAAATGCGCCTGCGACAGCTCTGCCTCCGAATTCCTGCGCATGGGCCAGGCTACCAGGGAATTTATAACCGGACACGTGCATACGGACCCCAAATACAAGGACTTCCCCTCCAGCATGGAAGAGGTCCTGGCGCGCGCCCAGAAGCGCCACAAATGCCTGGTTCTGTCCCCGCACTGGTTCCTGCCGTATGACGCGCAGGAATACACGGGGACAATAGAGCGGGAACTAGGCTGGAAATATCCGGCCCGCAGCTACCCGGCCAAGTCCACCAACTGCGACCTTAATTTTATTTCGGCCCATAATTCCATGAAATTCTACGGCTACACGCATTACCACGTGGAAATGAGCAAGCTGGTAAGGGAAGGCGCCCTGTCGCGGGCCGAAGCACTGGAACTCCTGAAACAGGATTTCAGCAAGGAACTGCTCGACGGGATAGCCGCCCCGCTGGGTTGCAAAGCCGACGGCAGCCCGCTAACAGGCAAGTGATGGCTATCCCTGGCCGGGCTGGGCTCTCCCCCCGCGCACCCGGGCAGAGGAAACCCTTGCGTCGGTTTTCCCCCACCCGGGAGAATCAGGGCGGGGATCCCCTCTAACCCCGGACTCGTAATAACGGGAAGTCCGGCACAGCCGCCGCCTTGACAATACAACGGTGAAATACATTTAATTAGACAGCGCTGCGTTTATAATTCAAGCCACTCTGGAGATACAAAAATGTCTATCGATATAAAAAAATCCTTAACCGAACTGGAAAGCCTCGGCGCCAGCCTTTATGGCAAGGATTTTCTGCTGACCTGGGAAAAATCCGCCGCCGAACTTAAATCAGTGTTCATCATAGCCGAACTGCTTAAAGAACTGCACGCCAAAAACATTCCGGTCGACATGTTCAAAACGGGACTGGCCGTCTCAAACTTCCGGGACAATTCCACCCGCACCCGCTTTTCCTTCGCCTCGGCCTGCAACCTGCTGGGCCTGGCCGTGCAGGACCTCGACGAGGGCAAAAGCCAGATAGCCCACGGCGAAACCGTGCGCGAGACCGCCAATATGATCTCCTTCCTTACCGAGGCCATCGGCATCCGCGACGACATGTTCATCGGCAAAGGCCACACCTATATGCAGGAAGTGGCCGAAGCTTTGGACGACGGCTTCAAGAACGGCGTACTGAACCAGCGCCCGGCCGTAGTGAACCTGCAGTGCGACCTGGACCACCCCACCCAATCCATGTCCGACATGCTCTTCATCAAGAACCATTTCGGCGGTTTCGAAAAGCTGAAAGGCAAGAAGATAGCCATGACCTGGGCCTACTCACCCAGCTACGGCAAGCCCCTCTCTGTGCCACAGGGAGTGATCTGCCTTATGACCCGCTACGGCATGAATGTAGAGCTGGCCCACCCCGAAGGCTACGACCTGCTGCCCGAGACCATCCAGGTGGCCGGCGACAACGCGAAGAAATCCGGCGGCTCCTTTAAGGTCTCCAACAGTATGGAGAGCGCGTTCAAGGATGCAGATATCGTTTACCCGAAGAGCTGGGCCCCCTACAAGGTAATGGAGCGCCGCACGCAGCTGCTCGAAGGCAACGACCACCCCGGCCTCAAGGACCTCGAGAAAGAATGCCTCGCGCAGAACGCGAAGCACACGAACTGGGAATGCGACGCGGAAAAAATGAAGCTGACGAAAGGCGGAGAAGGCCTGTACCTGCACTGCCTGCCCGCCGACATCACCGATGTGTCCTGCAAGCAGGGCGAGGTGAGCGCCAAGGTGTTCGAGAAGTACCGCATCGGCACCTACAAGGAAGCCGGCTACAAGCCTTTCATCATAGCGGCCATGATAACCGCGTGTACCAAGGAGAACCCCTCCAAAATGCTGGCGGAACTGATGAAAGCCGGACAGAAGCGCGTATTATAAGAGACCCCGTGTAAAACCGGAAAACCGGGCTCCGCAAGGAGCCCGGTTTTTTTATACCTAAAACGAAAGCCGGCCATTTTCCTGGCCGGCTTTCTCTCTTAACGGAACTCTTGTTACAGGTACTGGGGCAGCGCGGCGTAGAACACCGCGGCCTTCAGCAGGTCAGACACCGGCATGAACTCGTTTACGGTGTGCGCGTACACTTCGTTAGACGGGCCGAAGCCGATGGTGGGGATGCCCAGGCGGCCGGCCGAGGCCACACCGTTGGTGGAGAATACCCAGCGGTCCACTACGGGTTTCTTCCCCAGGGCGTCGACACCCGCCTTCACGCCGGCCTGCACCAGCTTATGGTTCTCGGGCAGCACCCAGGTGGGAAAGTACTTTTCCTGACCCACTTTCAGCCCGGTCCACGCCGTTTCGTTGTAATACAGCACTTCCACCTTTGCGCCGGCTTTCTTTACGGAAGGCAGGCGCTTTATCTCCGTCACGGAAGATTTGAGCGTCTCGCCTATTGTCAGGCGACGGTCGAGATATATCGTACACTCGTCGGGCACGGCGTTGTAGGAGGGCGTCTTGCACTCTATGCAGGTTACGGCCACAGTACCCTTGCCTATGAATTTATCCACCTTAAGCCTCTTGTTAAGAGCGGTTATCTCCTTGGTGATATCAGCCATCTTCACTACGGCGTTGTCGCCGCGCTCGGGGGCGGAGGCGTGGCAGGAGCGGCCCTTGGTGACCACCTTCATCTCCATGCGGCCGCGGTGGCCGCGGTAGACCTTCAGGTCGGTGGGCTCGGTGATCACCACAAAGTCGGGCCGGAGTTTTTCCTTATTGATGATGTGCAGCAGCGGCAGGCCGTCGCAATCCTCTTCCATCACGGAGCCGACCACCATCAGCGTGTAGTCGCCTTCGAGGCCGAGCTCTTTGATGGCTTTACCGGCATAGACCATCGAGGCCATCGACAGTTTCTGGTCCGTGGCGCCGCGGCCGTAGATGTTGCCGTTCTTCAGTATGCCGGCGAACGGGTCTATCTTCCAGGCCTTCGGGTCGCCTATGCCCACGGTATCTATGTGGGCATCCATCATGATCTTCTTTTTGCCATGACCTATAAAACCGATGATATTGCCCATCTTGTCTACTTTAACCTTGTCGAAGCCGACTTTGAGCATTTCTTTTTTGATACGCGCCACCAGTTTCCCCTCCTGCATGGAAAAGCTGGGCGTGCGGATAATATCCCTGGCGAACGCCACGATATCCTTTTCATATTTTAAAATGGTTTTGTTAAGTTTTTTCGAGTCCATGTTTTCATCCCTCCGGAAGTAGTGAAGAGTTAAGTTCTTGTTACATTCTATTTTAATGACGGCGGCCTTGTAAAACATTTTTTAGAAAAACGGTTGTCCGTACAATTTCAAGTCCCGGGACGGAGCCGGCTTCCCTGCTAGCGGGGCGCTCCCGGCAACAGGAGCCGGCCGGCAAGCCTGCCCAGTATTTTCCCGGCGTCAAGTTTATTGTCGAACATAGAGCGGCCCGCCCGTTCCGATGGAATGGCGCAGAAACCTTTCATCCTGCACGCGTTGCATTCCGCGAAAAAAGGCTCCCGGGCGGGCAGGTCCATCCCGAAGACCAGCGTCCTGTGATTAATGCAGATCTCCCGGTGCCCGGCAAACCGCACAAAAGCTTCAAGCGAAAATTGCTCAAAACCGCGCATCAGGCACAACGGGGCCCCGGTCACCATCAGCAGCATGCGCGGGGACCACTCGATAAGCAGCGGTTTCAGCCGCCGCAGGGCCAAAACGGGGCCGCACATCTTATCGGCGTGCTCCTGGGCATTCCCGCGCAGCGTGGGGATCTTGAAATTCACCATGCGCAGCCCGGCCGGCATAACACCGTCAAGGAAAGCGAGGATTCCCGGCACCAGCGGCAAGGTATAGCGCGTGAGCACGATATTGACCGTTACGGGGACCTTTGCCGCCGCGACATTCCTCAACCCACGCATAAATTTATTGAAATTTTCGGAACGTGTGATAACGCGATATTCTTTTTCGGTAATCGCCGGAACTGAAACCTCAAGGAAAGAGATGTGCTTCAGGCAGGACGCCAGAAATTTTTTATCGGAGAATCTGACAAGGTTAGACCCCACCCCGACTTCCAGCCCCAGCGAACGGATGAACCTCAGGATCTCCATGAAATCCGGCCGCAGGGAAACCTCGCCGCCCATGAGGATAACCGCCTCGACTTTCTTCTCCAGGACCAGCCGTGCTATATTCCGTTTTATTTCCGGCAGGGAAAGCGAGGCATACTCCGCTCCTTCCCGGCGGCCCTCTTTGCAGTAAATGCAGCGGTTGTTGCAATAATTGCAGATATTTATAGCGGCCAGCACTCTGGGCGGTTTTAACGCTGACATGGCATTTTGGTGAAGAGGCTTCATTGTATTGTATTATAGCGGTAGCTGTTTGTTTTTGCAATTTTTTATGCGGACCGAAGACCCCCGATTCCTTGCCCCGTACACGAAACTCTTACGTTCCTCCGGCGCAAGGGCATTTGATCTGCGCCCCGCGGTTGAACGCGAGTTCCCCAGGTTCCCGCTCTCTCCGGAGCAGGCCAGGAAGATCTGGGCCGGGTTCCTGGCCCGCCGGGGAACAATTTCCCCTAAAATGTATATCCATATCCCCTACTGCCGCAGCCACTGCGCCTACTGCAAATACAAAAGCGGGCTTCTCCCCGCCGAAGGAATGGGCGGATATTTGAAAACGCTGTCGGACCACGCAAAATTCTACGCGCCTGTTTTTTCCGGCACGGAGTTCAGCAGCCTGTATATTGGCGGCGGCACCCCCAGCCTGATGTCTCCCCGGCAGATCCGCAGTTTTTTTCCCGCGCTGAAGCGCATGTACCGGTTCTCGCGGGGAAGCGCTTCAAGTTTTGAGCTAAACCTGAACGACGCCGGTCCTGCCATATTCGACGCCCTTAAAGAGACCGGGTTCAACCGCGTGAGCATAGGCGTACAAACCCTGAATGCGAGGGTTCTGGCCGGCTCCAACCGCGGGCACTACCCGGTAGCGCCAGAGACCGCGGTCAGGGAAGCCCGCCGGCGCGGATTCAGGTTCATAAACCTCGACCTTATACTGGGGCTTAAAAACGATACCCCTTCATCGGCGGCACGCTCACTGGAGCAATGTCTTGCCTCCGGGGCTTCGGGAGTTACCTTGTACAAACTGCACGCCCAACCGGGCAGCCATCCGGGGAAAGGCGCACTGGGCGCAACGCGCTTCGGGGCAATAAAACTTGAAACCCGCGTTCTGCCGAAACTGCGCTCCTTGTCAGAGTCTTACGGCTACCGCATGCGGGAATCAATGTCCTGTTTTGAGTTTATTCAAGCCGGCGGCCCATCTCCCGCTTTTGCGGAGTCACTGCGCAGAATGTTCGAAGAAGGCCGGCCGGTCTTCGGCCTCGGGCGTTACAGCATCTCCTCTATTTTCGGGGTTATTGAATATGAGGACCTGCACGGCCCGGGCCCGCACAGCCACTTAAGTCTTTCAGGACTCCTGCGCCCTTTGACCGGCGAGATTTCTAAATTCATGTGCAAGGATTTTATCAGGAACGGGTACTCGGCCGGGCTCGACGCTTTCAAATCACGATTCAAAATTTCCTTCGCCTCTTATTTCGGAAAGCGCCTCCTGAACCTGCGCGCGTGCGGCATAGGTTTTACCGCAGGCGGCGCGGCGCGAATCGCTTCACATGATCCTGCGCTCGCCGCTGCGGCGGTGCTCTATCTCCTTGACAAGAACGGGGATATCCTTCGCGCGGCCGCCGCCGGCGGCCGTTCCCCCTCCTGGACGCTGGGTGCCGGAACTGCGCGGCCGGCAAAAACCCGCAAAGCCGCGCAAGGAGAATAGCGTGCAAGACCTGCATAACCACCTGGCTGCATTTTTCAACTGCAACAACAACTGCGTGCACTGCATGGAAAGGGACCCCTCCGGAAAGGGCCTGGAATTAGCCGCCGCACGGCTTAAAAAGGATTTCTCACTTTCACAGCTCAAAGCGCTGCTTGAAAAAAAAGCGCTTATTGCCGGCGCGCCAGTAGTATTCACCGGCGGCGAGCCCACGCTCAACCCCGGCCTGCCTGCAATGGCCGGGCTGCTGCGCCGCAGCGGATTTCGGGATATTGCCCTTCAAACCAACGGGCGAATGCTGTGTTATAAGGACTTTTGCCTCCAACTGATAAAAGCGGGGATAGGGAGATTCGGGATATCGATACATGGCAGCTCCGCTAAAACGCACGAAGCAATAACGCGCACCCGCGGCAGTTTCCGGCAAACTATTGCGGGTATAGAAAACCTGCTTGAATTAAAAAAAACCCTGCCACGCCTGACTATAACCACTCACACCACTCCAACGCGCCTCAACATCTCTGACCTGGAACCCATGCTCGCGCTTTTCAGCGGGTGGAAGGTTAATACCATAGTCATAAACCCGCTGTGCTTCAAGGGCAATGCAGTGAAATACTCCAGGCAATTATTCCTCCCCTATTGCGCCATAGCCAGGGAACTAAAAAAAGCGATAGCCGGCATACGCCGCCGCAGAACAATCCACCTGCCCAGGATATCAATAACGGACTTTCCCCTGTGCGTTACCGCCGGGTTAACCGAACACGCCGGTGTTTTTGAACGGGTAGCGCTTTTAAGCCCGGACGCCAAAGCCAGCCTCCTGGACCAGAAACTCGGATTTGCAGGCGCAAAACGGAAGCAATGCCGCGCCTGCCGCCATTTCAACGCCTGCACGGGAATCTCCCCTTTTTATATCAAGGAATTCGGCTGGGAAGAATTCGTGCCATGCACAGAATCCGTCTAGTCCGGGACAAAAAAGTCAGCAGCCGCTCAGGCGCCACAGTTGAACTCTTTTTTGGCAATAGGCTTCAAGGCGTCAAACCCGCGGGCCTGGGCGTATTCTTGCCATACGCCCGCGCAATAAGCGCCGGCGGCGCACTTAACGCAGGCCGGGGCCTTAACCTTGATCGCAGAAAACGGCAGGCCCAGTTTCCCGAGGGAATATTCCATGCACTGTCCTGGATATTTATACCAGCTTCCTACACAAAGCGGCAACCCGCATATGGGATTGCGGATTATCACACCCTCTTTGAGCCCGGCCCTGAGCCCGGCCCTGACCGGAACATTCAGCGCGCGGTAATCGGGAACGAGCGCAAGATTCTTAAAAGCCCACCCCCTCGGCTGGACCACCGAAAGTGAAATTGCGCGCACTCCCAGGGAGCGCCTGACAAACCTTACATAATCCGCCAATCCCCCAAAATTCGCCGTTGTCAATACCGGGTTTAAAGCTGTCTGCACTCCACAGCCGACAAAATTCCCGATGGCGCTCGCGCAGGCCGCGAACGAACCCGGCACACCGGTAAGGAAATCATGGATGCGTGGGATATGGCTGTGCAGCGAGACAAAGGCATGGGTAAGGCCGGCGCTGACAAGCGCTTCAACATCCTTGCGCCGCGCCAGCCGCAGCCCGTTCGTCTGAAGTTCGACCTCTACCCCTTGTTTACGGGCATAAGCTATCAGCCTGGCCAGTTCCGGGTAAAGCGTCGGTTCCCCGCCGCTGATAGAAACCCGCCCCCCCCCCGCAACGGCCCCGGCGCGATAAATCGCCCGGGCCGCCAGCTCAAAGCCCGCAGGTTCCCCGCTGTCAGGCGGGACATTGCAAAAAAGGCATTTTGCGTTGCACTTAAGCCCCAGCCGGATAACCTGCTGCGGAATATTGCCCCGTAGTCCTCTTATAATTTTCATCAGAAGCCGGAATTGTCCGCGCGCCGCTGCCGTTTTACCCGGCACACCCTGCCGGGCTTAGATTATATAATGTTCCCCGGGCAATAGTGGAAAGCTCCCGCCGCCCTCCGGCCGCGCTATACCGGCAAACACAAAAACCCCGGCGGGCATTTGAACAATTTGACCGGCCAGCGCTGGGCATTTGATTGTATAATAAACTGGTAATGGTTAACCCATCAACTCCGCATCTCCGCCAGTTCTGAACGCCGGCCCTACCCACATGGCTGAATTGCATTATATCCAGGTCACCAGAGACTGCAATCAGGCCTGCCGCTTCTGCTCTAATCCCGTAAACGGCAGGACGATTTCCCTCGGTTCGGCAAAAAAACTTATCAACGACTACTCCCGCCTTAAAGCCGATGGGGTGATACTTACCGGCGGCGAGCCCACGCTGCACCCGGCCCTGGATAAGATAATAGCTTACGCCCAGGGCAAAAAGCTGCCGGCGCGCATAACCACCAACGGCCAGAAAGCCGCGAACAGCGCCTACCTCTCCCTTTTAAAAAAAGCCGGCCTCGCGCACATACATTTCTCGCTGCACTCACATAAACCGGCGGTCCACGATTACCTGACGCGCACAAAGAACTCCCTCCAAAAGCTGTTCCGCGCCCTTGAAAACGCGGGCAGGCTGGGCCTCAGGGCCGACGTCAACGTAGTGATCAACAGGGCGAATTCGGGTCACCTGCACAACCTGGCGGAGCACATAACAAAACGCTTTCCGTTCGTAAAGCACTTTGTCTTCAACAACATGGACCCTGGTATGGACAGGGTGGTGGAAGACCCGGCCACCGTTCCCGTGCTGTCGGAATTCGAGGCTTCCCTCGCCAAGGCGATGCGCCATCTTACCGCGGCTGGGCGCACCTTCCGTGTGGAACGGGTGCCGCTTTGTTTTATGGCGGAATTCCCCCACTGTTCCACGGAAACAAGGAAACTTGTAAAAGCCGAAGGCAGGAGCACCTACTTTCTTGATGAAAAGCGCCTCGTAAAACAAACCGCCTGGGGGCACGGGAAAGCCGCCATCTGCGGCTTCTGTCCCCTGTCCCGCATCTGCGCCGGGTTGTACAAACTGGACACTTATTACGACACCGGGCAGCTTTGCCCGGTTTTCCTGGACCCTGAAATGATAAAACTGCAGATCAGTAAGACCTGATATGCTCCAACTTATCCTTTCAATTCTGCTGGCCGCCTGCCTGTCCGTTTTATTCCTACGCATAGTGCGGGAGGACAACGCATCCGGAAAAATAAGGAACGCCAGGATCGGCGCCGGACTGGCACTGGTCGGCGTCGCCGTACTGCTGCTCGCCCTGCAGACGGCCGCGCATCAACTGCTATCCGTAAATTTCCCGTTCCTGGTTCCCCACCTGCCGGCCGCCTATTTCCTGAAGTATCTGCAGCATGGCCTGACGGCACTTATAGCGGCGGTGGTATTATGGAAAGCCGGTACCTGGCCGGCCGGTGACGCGAAACTCTTCATCCTCTCGGCCCTTGCCATACCTGTCATCATACCGGACGCGGCGCATTTCCCCGGCATTCTTTTTCTTGCGTTGCTGGTAAATATCTTCATACCCGCCGGCTTTGTCTTTCTACTCGAGTCCGCAAACACCGTAAAGACGCGTTTAATCGGGGAAAGCCGGGGGGAGACGGCCCGCGCCGTCGCCCTGGGAGCAGGTGAGTTAGTGCGAAGTCTGGCGGCAGCGTCCGGAAAACCCGGCAAGCTCGCGTCATTTTTGCTGCTGACCGCGATTTTCGGCGCCGTAAGGTTCCTGAAAGAAAGCTACGCCGGCAGCCTGCACATAAATGAGACGCTGTTTTTCGCTTTTATGATGCTGGCCTGGCCGGCGCTGTCCTCTTTACTGAAAACAGGCGGGAACCTGGCGCTGGGAACGGCCGGAGTTTGCGCCGTCCTGTGCTCCCTGCATCCGCTGGGCCGGGAAATCCTTGTCAGCGCGGCCTTCGGCCTTACAAGGAGCCTGCCCTTCATTGCGCTCAACAAGGCGATACGGGGCCTCATGGGGCAGGATGCGTCCCGGACAATACCCCTTGACGCCTTGTCCCAGGGCGTCATCCTGACGGAAAACTATTTCAAAAAAATAAAAACCGCGGCCCCGGACTTTTTTTCCGACAATTTCAGCAGCATCTACCCGGACGGGTTGACCGCCCGGCAGGCCGAACAGCTGAAAATAATCATCAGCCGCTCCGACGCGCCCGGCCTGGACCTTTCAATAATCACCACCCGGACCGGACAGCCATTCGCAGGCTGGATAGCCGCCGGGACGCTCCTGACCCTGGCCCTGCACGGAAAAACCTTAACGATCTTATGGAAAAGCATATTACGCCTGCTAAACGCATAGATTTAAAGATCTCCTTCGGCTGCAATAACATGTGCAGATTCTGCGTCCAGGGGGAGAAGCGCCGGATATTCAGCGCCAAAAACGTTAAAACCATACGCAGGGAACTTGAGGCCGGTTATGCCTCGGGAGGGCGCGGCCTCGTATTGACCGGCGGGGAACCGGCACTGCACGCGGACCTTTTCACTATAATAAAAACGGCAAGAAAGACCGGCTACAGGAGCATCCAGCTGCAAAGCAACGGCAGGATGTTCCGCTACGCGGATTTTTGCCGCGCCCTTGCAGCGGCAGGGATTACGGAAGCCTCCCCGGCATTGCACGGCTCCTCTGCAAAGATCCACGATTTCCTGACAGGCGCTCCCGGCTCCTTCCGGGAAACGGCCGCGGGCCTGGCCAATCTTAAAAAAGCCGGCATAAAAATATTAACCAACACCGTTATCACCAAGCCCAACACGCAGGACCTGCCCGCTATAGCGCGTTTATTAGCCGCACTGGGCGCCGACCAGGCGCAGTTCGCTTTTGTGCACATACTCGGCAGCGCCGCGCGGAACGCGAACTGGCTTGTTCCGAAAATGGCCGTAATAGAGCCTTTTGTAAAACAGGCCCTGTCGGCGGGATTATCAAAAGGGCTGCGCGTTATGACGGAAGCGATACCTTATTGCTTCATGAGCGGATACGAGAACTGTATAGCGGAAGAGATCATCCCTCACACGCGGATCTTCGACGCCGAAGGAGTTATTGCCGACTTCGGGGCATACCGCAAAACGCGCGGCAAAGCCAAGGCGGCCAAATGCCGCAAATGTTTTTTTTACGGGAAATGCGAAGGCCCCTGGAAAAAATACCCGGAACTTTTCGGCTGGGATGAATTTGTGCCGCGCAAGCGGCCCTAAGCTGCCGCGCCATTCTGCCGCGCCGTCACCCGCCACCCGGGCCGCGCGGAGCCTGAGAGTTTGAACACCCCACCGCACAGACCCATAAACCGGCAGCCGGCGCAGGCCGCGGGATAAAACCTTTTTCTTACGGGGGCCCCGGACAGGACTTCCCTGAAACCCAAAACCCCGCCGCGCAGGCCGCGCTCAACGGTAAGCCTCGGGCTCCAGTGGAAATCATTGGAATACCCGGCGGCGGCGCCCAGCGCGCAGGCGGGCACCCCGAAGAACCTTATTATCTTTTTTCTCCGGGCGGCTACCCCGCACAGCCTCGGCGCCATTTCAGAGAACTCCCGCAGGTCAGGCGCAAGCCTGCCGTAATCAGCCGCGGCCCGGCCTTCCGGGGCCGGGTAAGAAACCAAAAACTGCTTCACCGCACCGAAATTGCCCAGCCAGTCGAGTACGCCCGGAAGCAGGGTGAAATTACTTTTAACAGCCAGGGTATTTGTTATCAGGAAAAACCGGCCGCCGGCAAGGGCGCTTATGTTAGCCAGCGCCGCCGCAGTCCGGGCGAAACTGCCGGGAGTGCGCGTCAAGGCGTCGTGCGTTGAACTGTCTGCGCCATGCACGGATAATATCAGCTCATCCAGCGCCGCAAGATTTTGCGCGGCGTAACGCGGGTTCGCGAAGGCCTCCCCGTTGGTGGTCAGACAGGTCAGATAGCCCATCGCCCGGGCGGCGGCAAGCACCCGCGGGAGATACGGCAACAGCGACGGCTCACCGCCGGTAAAAGTCACATGCCTGAATCCGGCCGAGCGTTTTGCGCGGAGTATTGCCACTATTTCCCTTTGCGTGGGATTTTTGCCGCGGAACCTGGCCAACCGGCAAGCCTCGCTGCAGAACACGCACCTGTTCCTGCAGTCGTAGGAAACATGCAGTTCCAGGCGGTCAGGGGCGGCGCGCATTATCATCGGGCAAACCTGAAATACGCGTCCACTTTCAGTTTTCCGCAGGCGGACAGCCCGACCCCGCACAACGAAGGGACCAGCCTGAATCCGCCGCGCCGCGCCATTGCGCCGTAAACCGCGGCAAACCCGGCGCCTTGAGCTATCCCAAGCCGGTTGAAAAGCCCGCATATCTCCAGAATGCCTGCAGCGGGGTTGACCGCGCACCCGGGCTCGTAAACCTTATAAATTTTCCGCCCGCCGCTGGAGAACCGCAGCATTTCGTAATAGAAACACCGGTGTTCCATATTCAACAGGCGCATTGCCGCCCGTCCCGCGCCGCACGTCCCGGCCGCGGGCAGGCAATCGAGCCTGACATAGGCTTTTAACTCCGTGGCGCCGTCCGGAGAGAAGTCCATTGCCAGGATCTCCGGCGCCTGGCCCGTCATTTCCAGCGCCGCCAATCCGGCAAGCGACCGTACGTGTTGCCTGAACCCGGCATCCCTGAAGGCGCCCGCCATACCGGGAGAATCCTCCAGATACAGTTTCAGTATGGGGAATTCCCTGCCTGCCGCCCATGCCAGTGCCGCGCTAGTCTGAAAATCAGCGCCCAGGTATCCGCCAAGTTTCAAAAACCCGGCGAGCGCCTTAAGATCGTACCCGGCGCCAAGTTTTGCGGCCCACGCGCCGATCCTTGTTCCAGAAACTCCGCGGCGCCCGCAATCGTTAACGCTGAACCGCACGGCCCCGGGCT
>MGVB01000008.1:927-20047 GCA_001800275.1 Elusimicrobia bacterium RIFOXYA12_FULL_57_11 | reverse complement strand
GCCGTAAGGTCCGTGCCGTCGCGGCGAGTTCCGGGGTGTCCGCTTCCACGGCTTCGACACGGCGGGTTTTACAGAATTCCGCGGCCCAGGTGCGGTCCATCCTTACGAATTCACGGGCAAGAAGTCTGCCTATGGATAAAGTGAACAGCCCTTTTTTTCCGGCGGCCGGCAGCAAACCCCAGTCGTTCACGATTATCTGGCTGACCAGGCCCCGGGGCAGTGCGCCCAAGAGCCTTTCCCAGCGCCGAAGGCCTTTATCCGTCATCAGGGAGGTCGCCAGGACCAGGCTGGTTTTGGGAAATCCGTGCGCCAGCCGTTTAAGCGCCGGGAGCGACGGCACCTGGTTCTGGCAGAATTCGCTGCCTATTATGAACGTCGGGCAGTGCAGAGCCTTGTCCGGCGCTATGCGTTCAGCTTCTGAAGGGCTTAAAAGTAAAGCTTTTTCCATATTCAAGCGGTTTGCTGTCTAGGCGCAGTCCTTTCTGGATAAACACTTTCCTGTCCGTTCCCTGTTCAAGCAGGCCCAGCAGGCGGCGCACTTTCAAGAATAGGTCTATTTCACGCGGCGTGTTCGGCCAGCGCGCGATCTTAAGATGTTTGACTCCGGCTTTATAATAGTCGTAGAAGGCGCCCAGCATGTAGTCCTGGTGCGGCATGGGCATGTGAAAAATCCCCTGGCGGCTCTTGAACGGCAGCAGGCAGGTGAAATCCCTGTACCTGCCGGGCTCTTTTTTCCCGTCCTGGGGGCAGGGAAGCTCGCATCTTGAATCCACATTTATGCCGTAGTAAAAAGCCTGGCAGAAAACTTCCGTGTCTATTCCGAAACGGTTCTTTATCAGGCCGGCGGCGTCCATGGGCATCATCTGCATCGGCAGCACTATCCTGGAAATTCCCAGTCCGGAGAAAAATTCCAGGGCCCGGACGTTAAAACAGTTCGCCAGGGTGCTGAGCGTAAAATGAAACCTGAATTTTTTGCGCTTGAAATAAGCCAGCAGGGCGGGATCGCGCAGGATTACACCCGATAGCCCGGCCTCCGCCATGCCGCTTATAAGTTTCAGCGCGCCTGGATAATCGCGCTGCTTCAGAATCACGTTCGCGGCCAGGAACGCTTTTTTTCCTGTCCTTGCCGCCAGTTTTATAACTGGCAAAATGTCCGCGGGTTTGAGGAAATTTTCGTAGGGAAGGCGGTTGTTGGGGAGGTCAAGAAGCCCGCAATAGACTTCTTCCGCGCCGTTGGCGAAGAAATACTCGGCTTCTTTTAGCGATTTTACGCCTACAGTAATCTTCATGGCCACCAGGACTAGTATAGCAAAAAGCTCCGTAAAAATCAGAATTCGGGACATGGCGCTGTTTTTGGTGAAAAATTGTCTTTTAGCTGATTTTTTTGTTTTAAAAAATACTTAAAAAATAAGGATATTTTACTGTTTTTTGACTGGAAAACCCTTAAAATCGCTGAATTACGCTGAAAATCAGGTTTTGTCACAGAAACAGGCTGAAAAACCCGCCAGACAGGGTTGTTGCCGGGCATTAAACGGTCAGGCTCGGGTTTTGGCCGGATTTCGGCCAAAAAACGCGTTTTTCCAGTTAATAATATTTTTTTATTTATTTCGGGGTTTCTTCGGGATTCAAGTCCTTTTTCCTCCTACACTATATATGTAAATACTATGAAACCCCGGGACTTCAAAAAAACTTTCTTAACCGCCGCGGCGCTCCTGCTCTGCGGTTTTGGTTTTTTTGCCGTTCCCTCCGTCGCGGGCGAGGCCGGCACCACGTCGGGCACTTTTCTTAAATTCGACCCCAGTCCCCGCGCCACCGGGATGGGCGAGTCTTACACTTCCGTCACGCAGGATGCTTACTCCGCCTGGTGGAACCCGGGCGGTCTTGCCGGCCTGGAAGTCTCCGAGTTCGCCGCTACGCACAACGCTTCGTTCGGCGACGTTACCAACCAGTACGCGGCCTTTGCTTACCCCATCCGCTACGGCTCTACTCTTGGCGTCAGCATAACCCGCCAGAGCGTAGCCCCTTTCGAAGGCTGGGACGCAGAAGGCGGCAAGACCCGCAAAGTGGATGCTGCGGATACCGCCATAACCGGCTCTTACGCGCGCACGCTTATTAAAGACGAGATTTCCCGGCCGGTGTTCAATGTCGGCATGAACCTGAAAAGCGTTTCCTCCCGCCTCGATACGGTTACCGCCAACACGATGGCCATGGATTTCGGCGCCATCTACCACATCCGCCCCGCTAAATACTGGATGAGCAAGAGCCCCGCCCAGGAATTCCGCATCGGCCTTGCGGTAAGGAACCTCGGCGGCAGCCTGAAGTACGATACCCTCGCTTTTCCCCTGCCCCAGTCCTCCACCCTGGGGCTGTCCTGGATTTCGCATCCTGCCGGCGCGCACACCCTGACCGTTTCCCTCGACCAGACGATTTCCAATGATGAGGCGTACCGTGTGAACCTTGGCGCGGAATACTTCATGTTCCAGCTGCTCTCGCTCAGGGCGGGCTACGTTACCGGGCAGTCCATCGGGCCTGGGCTGCGGCTGGGCGTAGGTTTCCGCCTTTCGTTCATGGACCTGGATTATTCAATGTCGCCTTTCGGCGAGCTTGGCATAATGCATAAGATCGGCGTGACCATGCGCTTCGGCGCTTCCCGCGCCAAGCAGCCGCTGGTTGGCTCCACCGCCAGGGTTACCAAGGCGAAAGTAATAGCCCCGAAAGAGAAGATAGAGGCCCTTCACACCTACGCCAACGATTATATAGAGCTGGCCCGCAAGAGCATAGACGCCCGCGAATATACCTCGGCCGTCGATAACCTGAACAAGGCCTTCAACCTTGAACCCCAGCTTAAGGGCGGGGCGTGGGGCGACAAGGCCCGCAGGCTGTCCACCATTAATAACAAGCTGCTGCTCACCGAGACCCCGGTCCGCGAGAAAACGTTCCAGAAAGACATGGAACAGTCCAATGTGGCGCATGAAGCCGTAGTGGCCTACATCGAAGGCAGCGAGCTGAAAGCCTTCCTGCTGGCCCATGCCGCTCTTGGCGCCAATCCCCGCGGCGACGTAATGTTCGAGGAACTGCTCTATAGCCTTGGTACCCTTACCCGCAACGCGGTGCGCCGCGACGAGATAATGCCCAAGGTCGCGCTGGTAAAAGAGAAGCTGAAGAAAGCCGCCAAGGGTTTCTACATACAGCAGTTCGATATGGCCGCCAAAGAATGTGAAGAGGTGGTGCTGCTGGACGAGACCAACCCCATGGGCTGGACCCGCCTTGGTTCCGCCTATTATATGATGGGCGACAAGGCCAAAGCCAGGAAGGCGTACGAGAAAGTGCTGGAACTTAACCCCGGAGACGCCGTAACCCGGCAGTTCATGGAAGCGCAGGGTTGGAAATAAAATCTCCAGCCGAGAGCGGTTTCCGGGATGAAGAGGCTGTTTATGAAAATTCTGATTGCCGACGACGATGAACTGTTCAGGCTCATGCTGTCCGAGGTCCTGTCGGAGGCGGGATATGAGGTTTCCGCCCATGAGAACGGCCTGCGCGCCTGGGAGGCGCTCCGTGCCGAAGGCGCGGACTTCGCCATCCTTGATGTTAATATGCCGGAGTTGGATGGCTTTGAACTATTGACCCGGATACGCGCCGACGAACACCTGAAGGATATGCCGGTATTGCTGCTTACCATCCGGTCTGAAGTCCCGGACCAGGTATGCGGCTATGATTCAGGGGCCGACGATTATCTGCCTAAGTCGTTCGCCAATGAGGTGCTGCTGGCGCGGGTAAAAGTGCTGGAGCGCAGGATCTTGGGGCGCCGCGGCGTTAACGGCAGTTAGTTGAAGAGGCTAAAGCTATCAGTCCATGTCTTTAATTGTAATAGGATAATAAAATGGATTTTATAATTATCATAGGCTTACCCGTGGCGCTGCTTTTGCTGGGTACTGGTATTATGCTGGTCAGCCAGGTTTCGGGCTTTATGGAGCAGAATTCTTTCAGCAAGCGGGAGAAATTCTCCAACACGCTTATAAAACAGTACGTTATGGAAATCGCCATGGCCCAGACCACGGCTTACCAGCGCTCGCATGAGCTGGAAGTGCTTACCACCCAGTTGGCGCTTTCCAATCAGGAGCTCGGCCGCCTTAACGACATGAAATCCAAGTTCATGTCCATGGTGGTGCACGACGTGCGCACCCCGCTTGCGTCCATCAGGGGTTTCAGCGAACTTCTGCTGAAACGGAGCACCGGGGAAAAAGAAGCGCAGTACCTGAAAAACATCGTGGGATCTACCGACCAGCTGGGGCACCTCATTGCCGACCTTACCGACCTGGCCATGATAGAGGCCGGGAAACTTAAAATGGAAAAAGCCCTTTTCGATTTCTCCTATGTGGCGCGCGATATTCTGCCGGCCATGACGATAAACGCCCAGAAACGCGGCGTGGAATTTGTCGCCAACCCCCTGCCGGAGGGAATCATGATAACGGGGGACCGTTTCCGACTGTCGCAGGTGCTTATGAATCTCCTGAATAACGCGATAAAATTCACCCCGCCCGGCAAGCGCGTTGAACTTACACTGCGCCCCGAGCCACGCGGCGCCGGCGCCTACGTTAAAGACTCGGGCATAGGGATACACCGCAGTGAAACCGCGCTGATCTTCGAGAAATTCTACCAGGCGAAACACCAAAAGGACGAAAAAATGCGTAAACAGGGCTGGGGTCTGGGCCTTTCCATAGCCGGGGAGATCATACGCGCCCACAACGGCATTATCAAAGCCACCAGCCCGGGGTTGGGGAAAGGCTCCACGTTCTTTTTCCGCGTTCCTTTAACTTCATGAACAACTTATGTCCACACAGGCTGCCTTGCGCCCCCGCGTCTGCCGCGGCCGCGGTTAACGCCGTGCGCGGTTTTAAGGATAGGGGGGGGATTCCATTTTTTGTAATACCGTTATAACTTTTCTGAAACATGCACTTTCTATACTTTACGTGAAACAGTATGATTACAGGATGCGGACAGACAAAATATAAGGATACCTGATATATATGGACTTCGCCACAATTTTGGGCATTATCTCCTTCGTCGCGCTGGTAGTGGTCGGTATTCAGACGGGACAGCTTGAATCATCCCTGCTGAACCTGCACGCCGTGTTCGTGGTTATGGGGGGCGGCAGCGTGGCCATGCTCATCAATACGCCTTTCAGGTACCTGGTGAAAGCTTTCACCGAGTTGTATAAGCTGATGTTCCTCGACGAGACCATGGAGATACAGCGCACCATCCCGGTAATGGTGGCGCTGGCGGAGCAATGCCGCTCCCTGGGCCTGTCTGCGCTCAAGGACGCGGATCCCCGGCATGCTTCCGGGTTCCTGTCGCGGGTGGCTTCAGCGGCGCTCGAATACAACGATTCTAATTTCGTGAAGCACGTGATAGAACTTGAAATAAACCAGGGCGCCGATGAAATGAACGAAGTGGCCAACGTGTACCGTACCTTCGGCCTGCTGGCCCCGATGTTCGGCCTGCTGGGCACCCTTATAGGTATTATAGGCGTGCTTAAGCAGGTTTCCGACCCTGACGCCGTGGGCCCGGCGATGAGCGTAGCCATAACTTCGGCTTTTTACGGTATTCTTTTCGCTAACATGGTCTGTGTCCCCATATCCGGGAAGATCCGTTCCCGGATCTGGCTGCAGGTCAAACTTAAATCCATGATCCTCGAAGGCGTGCTGGAAATTATGAAAGGCAGCATCCCCATGGTGGTGGAGCGCAGGCTGCAGTCGTACGTAAGCTGAGGCGCAAGGCGCGCAATCGTAAAATAATGGTTTGGAATATTATGAAGAACGTCCTTCCGGGTAAAGCGGCGGTAAGATGGGCAATGTTGCTGCTGGCTTTATTCTTTGCCCAGGTCCAGTTCCTGCGGGCGCAGAGCCTGCCCCTGGACGATAAGGCGCAGTATGAGAAATCCCTTGAGAAAAAAGTGGAGGATGTCCTGACGCGGCTGCTGGGCCCGAACCAGGCAAAGGTGGTGGTGCAGGCCTCCATGGATTTTTCCCGTATAGAGAAGGTGGACGTGGTGAAGGGCGGGGCCGAAAAAACCGGGGATAAAGACGAAATGTTTAAATGGCAGAGTCCCGCTACCGAGGGGCAGCCCTTCAACGAATACCTGCTGCCCGGGTTCCCTACCATGAACGCGGACAGTGAAAACCAGTCATATCAGAAGCAGCTGCTTTTTCCCGCGTCCTTTATAAGGAAGCTTACGGTTACCGTTGTCGTAGATAAAAATTTAGGCGAGGCCGATGTTCAAAACGTGCGGTCGGTGGTTTCCGAGGTTATGGGCCTTGACGTAAAGCGCGGCGACGATATTGCCGTTATAAGGACGTCTTTCGCGCCGCTCTGGCGCACCATCTGGAATACTCCGGAATCCGTGGCGCTGATTTTTAAATACAGCCTGCTTACCCTGATGGGCATAATTTCAATGATAGTTGTGGCCATAGGCTTCCTTAAACTTGCCGGCGCCATGAACACCATGGCCAAGGCGCAGCAGAGCCACCAGATTACCATGGACCTGGGCAAAAACGCAACCGGCGGCGCTGCCCCGGGCGGCCCCGGCGGAGCTCCAGGCGGCGGGTTTGGCGGGTCGGGCAAGCTGGAACTGGATATTACGGAGCGCAAGGAAAAGAATTCCCAGGTTGAACTTGACCCTGAACTTGTTTTTAACGTCAAGGTGGACCAGGTGGATTTTCTTGTGAACCTTATGGGCGGAGAGGATCCCGCCAATATAGCGCTTGTCGCCGGGCACCTGGCGGAAGAGGTAAAGACTGAGTTTTTGCGCATGCTCCCGCCCGACGTTTCTTCCGAGGTCATGGCCAATATGGCGCAAACCCGCTTTGTGGACCCGGAGGTCATAGCAACCATCCGCGAAGAGCTTGAAAAGCAGCTTGCGGGCGCGTTTGGCGGCATAAACGTGGTTATAGACGCCATTAACAAGGTAAGCCTTAAAGCCAAGCGCGAAATGATCACAAAACTGGAGGGCCGTCACCCGGATATCGCCTTGAAAGTGAGGCGCCGCATCTTCCTGCCGGAAGACCTCATGAAGCTTACGGAAAAAGAACTTGGCGTGCTCGCCACCGCGGTAAAGATAGAGGATTGGGCCATGGCGCTGTGGGATTTCGACCAGACCTTCCGCGACAAGCTTAAGCGCCAGCTTACGGAAAAAACCTGGGCCATGCTTGAACAGACTATGAAGTATGGCGCGCCCTCGCCCGATAAAATTGAAAAGGCCGTAGAGGCCGTAGTCGGTTCCGCTCTTAAGCTTATCCGGGACGGCCGTGTGGCCAATCCGCTTAAGGAGCCTGCTCCCGGCGCTCAGGGGGCAGGTATTGCCGTCGCTATGGCTGTGCCGCCACCACCAACGCCCGCACAGGCGCAGGCCTCCGCAAAAGGGGATAAAGTATGAGTTTAAGGCAGCCGGGGCCTGGAGAAAAGCCTAAAAGCTCCATTTTTTCGGCGTTGTCCCCGGCCCCCGCGGCGGCTCCCAAGCCCAGGCCGGCGGCGGCGCCAGCCCCCGCTGCGGCGCCTGTGCCTGCCCCGGCGTCTGCGCCAAAACCCGCGCTTGAATCCGAAGCTTTAACCGCACTTAAGTTGAAAATGGAAGCGCTTGAAAAAAAACTTATAGAGCAGGCCAGGGCCGCCGCCGCTTCACCGGTGTATGCCGCGCCCCCGCCGCCGCCAGCCCGCAGCCAGGACAACGAGCTGCTTAAAAAGATAGCCGAACTGGAGCACCGTCTGGCCGATTTCGGCCATTCCGCCGCTCTTTCCGCTTCACAGCTTAAAAATATTGAAGAATCCAAGATCAGCGCCCGCAGGGAAATAGAAGACCTGCTTAAAGCTGTGCGTGAGCAGCAGAAATATTCCGGGCTGGACCGGCAGATGCACGAGCAGCTGGAACGCGCCTGGGCCCGCGCCGAAGAAGTGGAAAAAAAGCTCATGGAGTTCTATGCTTCTGTGCTGGCTTTGGAAACCCGGCGTACGGAAAGCGCCGACCGCGCTTCCGACAAGACCGCCTCCGCCATGGAGCTTTTTTCACAGCGCCTTGAAGGGCTTGAGCGTAAGATCTGGGAAGGCTCTCCGGCCGGGGACCTGCACGCCACGCAGGAGGAGTTTTTTCGCCGCGTGAAAGACGAGGTGTCGCGGCAGGAAGCCGCGCATGAAATTTTTTTAAAGGAGATCTCGGCCAGGGTCGATAAACTTGCCGCTAATGACCCGGCCGGGGAGCTGCGCGCCGCACAGGATGAGTTTTTCCGCAGCGCCAGGGAAGAGGCGGCCCGCCAGGCCGCCGCGCAGGAAACTTTTCGCGCCCAGATAGCGGACAGCATCAACCGCATGACGGTAAACGACCCGGCGGGGGAACTGCGCGCCGCCCAGGATAAGTTTTTTGCGCGCGCGCGGGAAGAGGCGCAGCGGCAGGCCGCCGCGCAGCAGGCTTTCCAGGCGGAAATAGCCGGCACCGTGGGCAAACTGGTAGTAAGCACGCCGGCGGGAGAACTGCGCGCAGCCCAGGACGAGTTTTTTACCCGAGCCCGGGAAGAGGATGCCAAACGGGCCGCCGCCCAGGAAGCGCTGCGCCTTGAGATGATAGGCGGTATAAAAGAGAGCTCTAAGGTCTTTAAAGAAATATTTGAGAATTATGTGCGCGTGGAGATGGAACTGCTGGGCAATAAAATTTACGGGGAAACCGAGGCTCTGCGCCGCGAAATGGCCGCCGCTACGGACGAGTCCAGGAAATTCCTGCGTGAGCAATCCGCTTTTGCCTCTGAGAAGGCAGTGGAGTTTGAGGAAATAGCCAGGGCCAATTCCCTTAAAGCCGACGCGGTTACCGGCGCTCTGGATGCCGCCGCCCGCAGCCAGGCCGCGGCGCTGGACGATTTTTCCCGCCGCCTCCAGACCAGGCTCGTGGCCATGAACGCCGATTTCTCCGCCGCCGTGAAAGCCGAGAACGACGCCAGATTCGAGAAATTCGGCGCCAAGTATGCCGACGCCCTGCTGTCGGTAACGTTCATAGAGAATTTCAGGGCGGCGGTATCCGAGTCGCTGGATAAATTCGGGAACTACGGTGTCCAGCTGGTTTCTTTCCTGAAAGAAGTGGACCCTGAGCAGATGGAAAAGGTCTCCGGGGTTTCCGGCATGATGGTCCGCAGGCAGTTCGCCGCCATGAAGGATATGCTGGGGACGCTGGACGCGCAGATCTCCCGTTTGCGCGGCATAAAGCGCGGCGTGGAAGAAAAATTCGGCGATATCTTTAAGGACCGCTAAAATGGGTGTTTACCGCAACCGCCGTGACGAGCTTGAGAACCAGCTGAATAAGGGCGCCCTGTGGGCTGTTACCTACGGCGACCTTATGAGCTACCTGATGATTTTTTTTCTGATGATGTTCTCGTTCTCCATGGCCAAGACCGATAAATCCAAAAGCCGCAAGTACGAAGAATCCCTTAACAACCTGCAGAAAGCTTTCGGCGGGAAGATGGACCAGAAACAGCTCGACCGTGCCAAGGCAAAAGAAAACGAGGATAATTTCGAGGAGAAAATGAAGGAGTCCATGCAGACCAACGACCTGGCCAACCTTGTGCAGATGCAATCCAACGAGCGCAAGGTAAAGCTGGTCCTTACTGAAGGAATCCTGTTCTCGTCCGGGCATGCGGACCTTAAGGAGCCCGCCAAGAAAGTGCTTAGCCCCATTGCTGCGGAGCTTAAAAAAGTGCAGAACGATATTGTAATAGAGGGCCACACCGATAATGTGCCCATGAAAAGCGGCAAGTATACCTCTAATTGGGAACTCTCCATGGCCCGGGCCTACAGCGTGCTGCTTTTTATGGTAGAGCAGGGCATTCCCGCCAAGAACCTGGCCGGCATAGGTTATGGTGAAAATCGCCCTATAGGCGACAACGCTACCATTGAAGGCCGCGCCAAAAATCGCCGTATAGAAATTTCATTGATGAAGTCCGACTAGCCCCGCCTTGCCCGCAGGGTGCCAGGCGCCCTGATTTTCCGGATAACAGCTTAAAACAGCACCCTTAAGACGGCCCCGTTCGCGCCTTTTTTTGTATACTTTATATAATACCTGTCAATTATATAGGGAACAGCGCGAAAATGAATATAACCAATCCTGATTTGTCTCCTGCACGCAAAGATTATTCCAAAACTGTTTTTTTGCCGAATACGGCCTTCTCCATGAGGGGGGACCTGACAAAAAAAGAGCCCGTTATGCTTGAGGCCTGGGCTAAGACGGACCTTTACGGCAAAATACTCGCAAAACGCCGCGGCGCCAAATCTTTCATCCTGCACGATGGCCCGCCCTATGCCAATGGTCCCATACACATAGGCACCGCGCTCAACAAGATACTGAAAGACATGGTGGTAAAGTCCCATGCGCTGATGGGCTACTATTCACCGTATGTCCCGGGCTGGGACTGTCACGGCCTACCCATAGAGCAGGCGCTGCTCAAAGAAATGAAGATGGGCAAGCGCCATATCGAGGACATCCCCGCTTTCCGCCGCAGCGCGCGCGAATTCGCCAACCGCTTCCTGGACATCCAGCGCGAGGGCTTCAAGCGTCTGGGAGTGCTGGCGGCCTGGGACAAGCCGTATATCACCATGTCCAACTCTTACGAGGGGACGGTAATAAAGGCTTTCCGCGAATTGCTGGAGAAAGGCCACATCCACCGCGACAAGAAGACCATCTACTGGTGTGTCTCGTGCGAAACAGCGCTGGCCGACGCCGAGGTGGAGTACGCGGACAAAACTTCCCCGTCCATCTATGTGAGTTTTCCCCTTGAGACCCTGCCCGCCGGCCTGTACGCCGGCGCCCCTGGCTGCGCCTCAATAGTTATCTGGACCACCACCCCCTGGACGCTGCCCTCCAACATGGCGGCCGCCGTGGCCAGAACCGAAGAGTACCGCGTGCTGGAAACTGGCGGCCGGCACCTTATAGTAGCCGACAAGCTGGCCGACGCTTTCCTTGCCGCCACCGGTCTTGAGGCCGTTAAAGGTGCGCTCGTAGCAGGCGAAAAGCTTGTGGGGTTGAAATACGGCCACTGTCTTGCGCCGCACCTGCCGGAGGCCCGCCGCTTTGCGCGTCAGGTGATAGCCGCCGATTTCGTGGACATGACCACCGGCACAGGTATAGTGCACATAGCCCCGGGTCACGGCGAGGACGACTTCCACGCCGGCAAGAAATGGGGGCTTGAAATTTTTTGCCCCGTAAAGGAAGACGGCCGCTTCAACGCCGACGCGGGCATCTTCGAGGGCCTGAAGGTTTTTGAGGCCAACGATAAAGTGGTGGAAACCCTTAAGGCCGACGGACTGCTGCTGGGTCATAAGAAGATCCAGCACAGCTACCCGCACTGCTGGCGCTGCAAGCAGCCGGTTATCTTCCGCGCCACCGAACAGTGGTTCCTGAAGGTGGACTTGGACGGCCTGCGCGAAAAACTTTTAAAGGCCGCCGACGGCGTGCGCTGGCTGCCCGAAGCCGGGCATGAACGGATGGCCGGCATGCTCAAGACCCGTCCCGACTGGTGCCTGTCGCGCCAGCGCTACTGGGGTACGCCCATCATAGCCGTCTACTGCAAAGAATGCGGCAAGGTGCAGACCGACTCCGCCTTTCTTAAAAAGATAGAGGAGCGCGTGCTCGCCGAGGGCAGCGATTTCTGGTTCTCCGAACCGGTGGAGAAACTTATGGGTCCCGGCCATAAGTGCTCCTGCGGCGCGGCTGAATTCCGCAAAGAAAAAGACATCATGGACGTCTGGCTGGATTCCGGCGTCAGCTGGTATGCAGTCCTGGAAGGCGGCATGCTGGGGCCGGGCAAGTTCTATCCCGCGGACATATATCTGGAAGGCTCCGACCAGCACCGCGGCTGGTTCCAGACTTCGCTGATACCTTCGGTGGCGCTGCGGGGGGGGCCGCCCTTCAAAGCGGTGCTGACGCACGGCATGGTGCTCGACGAGCACGGCCGCGCCATGCATAAATCGCTGGGTAACAGTATAGCCCCGCAGGAAGTTATAGCCAAATACGGCGCCGAGATACTGCGCCTCTGGGTGGCCCTCTGCGACTATTCCGAGGATATCCGCATCTCCGAGAAGATTTTGGCCGGCACCATAGATACCTACCGCAAGATCCGCAACACTGTGCGCTACCTGCTGGGCAACCTCAGCGACTTCAATCCGGCCAGGCACCGCTTGCCCGATGACAAGCTGGTGGAGACCGACCGTTACATGCGCGCCCGGCTGGCCGTTACCGCGGCCGCGGTAAAAAAACATTATGCCGGCTTCCAGTTCCGCCAGGCCATACGCGCGGTTACGGATTTCTGCATACTGGACCTTTCCGCTTTCTACCTGGACTCGCTCAAGGACCGGCTGTATACCTTCAGCCCCGACGCGCCGGAGCGCCGTTCGGCGCAGACCGTCCTGTATGATATCCTGGTGGCGGTTATCAAGATGACGTCCCCGGTGCTTTCCTTCACTTCGGAAGAGGCTTGGACCACCGCCAGGGCGGAGATAGCCCCGTCGCTGGAAGAGAGCGTTTTCCTTTCCGATTACCCGGAGCTTCCCGCGGCTTGGGCCGACCAGGCCCTGCTGGCGCGCTGGGAGCGTATCATGAGCGTGCGCGAAACCGTGACCAAAGCCATAGAGGAAGTGCGCAAGACCGGCGCCGTGGGGTCGTCTTTGGAAGCCAGTATAGTGCTGCGTACGTCCAAGTCTGAAATGAAGGCGTTTTTGGAATCCGCCCTGCCGCTCTGGCCCCAGGTGGCTATTGTGTCCGAGGCGGCGGTGGAGTTTGACGCCGCCGCGCCGGAACTGGAAGTGAAGGTGAGCAGGGCCGGAGGCGCCAAGTGCCCGCGCTGCTGGACTTGGCGCCGGGACATAGGCGCCAGCGCCGCCGCGCCGGAACTCTGCGGCCGTTGCGCCGCCGTGCTAAAGGAACAGCATAAGGCATGATGAAACTCGTTTCCCCGGCCGCCGTGCTGGCTGTTTTTGTGCTGGACAGGCTTACGAAAGCCTGGACGCTGGAGCATCTCTTTTCCCGTTCCATAACGGTGCTGCCATTTTTTCGGCTTACCTACGCCGAGAATACCGGTGTGGCGTTCGGCATGTTCCACGGTAATAATCTTTTCTTCGTGGCCGTCAGCGTGGTGCTGGTGGCGGCGCTTCTTTATTTCCGCCGCCGCATACGGGATCTAGGCCTTGCGGCTGAAGCCGGCCTTGCCCTGGTGCTGGGCGGGGCCCTCGGGAATCTTTATGACCGCCTGGCTTACGGGTTTGTGGTGGATTTTTTCGACTTTTCCTTTTTCCCGGCGGTGTTCAACGTGGCGGACAGCGCCATTACCGCCGGCGCGGTGCTGCTGGCCTGGGGCACGCGGGAAAGAAACAGCGGGACCGGTAAAGCTTGACGGCGGCATTTCAGGGGAGACAGAATATGCTGAAACTTTTTTGCCTGGCGGTTTTTGCGGCGAGTCTTGCCGGTTGCAACCGGTCCCCGGACTTTTATTTCAAACGGGCTAATTACCAGGTTTCCATAGGCAAAGACACCCAGGCACTGGAGGATTATAACAAGGCGCTGCTTCTGCGCCGAAATTTTTACGAGGCCTTTACGGCCCGTGGTATGCTGTATGAGCGGCAGGGCGACAGGCAAAAGGCCGGCCTCGACTACAACCGGGCTATAGAAGCGGACCCCTCCTACCTGCCCGCCTACAATAATATAGCCGCCCTCCAGATGGACGCCGGCAATTACGCCGTGGCGGTGGAGTATCTTTCCCGGGCCCTGGCCGCCAATCCTGGCTACGCTTATGCCCTGCTTAACCGCGGATTGTCTTTCTACAAGCTGGGCAAGTGTCGGGAGGCTACCGAAGACCTTACCAAGGCCATAGAGCTCAACCCCGGGTTCGAACTGGCTTTCTATCACCGGGCTTTATGCGCGCGCGACGATAAAAACGTTTCCGCCGCGCTGGACGACCTGGACGCGGTGCTGCAACTGAACCCGGCCGCCGCCCTGGCCTGGCTTGAGCGCGGTAAAATAAAATTTTATCTTGGCAATTATCCGGGAGCCTCCCTTGACTTCTCCAAAAGTGCGGAACTTAAAAAAGACGACCCGCTGGCGGCCTATTGGCTGGCTTTCTCTCTTTACAAGGCGGGGTACGCGGAAGGCGCGCTTGAAAACGGGCTGCGGGCCGCCGAGCTTAAACCCGATTCGTACCAGGCGGCCGGTTTGCTGGGCGATATCTACGCGGCCGCGGGCAACGCGGCCCGGGCCGGGGAGTATTATGCCAAAGCCGGCGGGCTTTCCGCCAAGTACGCCGCCTACTATAAAGCGCGCCTTGCGGCCTTGGGCAAACGGGCGGGCAAACGTTAAGCTCAAGCCATAGCGGGGATAATTTATGACCGACGAGAACGAAATGCCGGCCTGGCGGAAAAAATTCCTGGCGACCCGGCTGGCCTTCGAGAGTATCCTGTTCGAGCGGGAAATGGTGATGCCCCAGAAAGAGCGTATGAGCACCGGGCTGACGGTGCTTGCCGGGATCTGGCTTTTCCACGCGCTCCTGTTCGCGCAGTGGGTGCTGCGGCGCGGCTACTTTTTTCTGAGGGAAGACGCCGAAAGTTTTACCGCGGTGTTGCGCTACGCCGACTATTTTCAGTCGCAGGGCGTCTGGGCGCTGCTGAAGCCGGAATTGTCGAGCCTTACTTTTAACCCGCCGTTTTACCACCTTGCGTATGTGCCCGTGCTCCGCTACCTTACCACCGACCTCAGCCTCGCGCTTATAGTGGTAAATTCATTCTTCATGCTGGTGCTGGCGCTGTCCGTTTTTCTGGCCATCCGTAAAAGCCGGCCTAACCGCGCCGGCTGGTTGGGCGCGGCTTTCGCTCTGGCTTTGCCTTTTGTGCTGGAAACCGTGCGCCGCCCGGCTCCTGAAATAGCCCTGATGGCCCTGGTGGCCGCCGTTTACGCGTGTTACATACTTTCCGAGGAGTTCGAACATGCCAGCTGGACCTTCTGGTTCGGGCTCTCGCTCGGGCTGGGTTTTTACTGCCACCGTTTTTTCTGGCTGTACGTTATTCCGCTGGCGCCTTTTATCCTTTCCGGCTTCTTAAACCCCTTAAGCCGCGATGAACTTTTCAAGGGAGTGTTCCCCGGCGTGGTGCTGAATCTGCCCTGGTATCTGTTCTCCGTGGTGGTCCTGGTGTCCGGTTTGGCGCCCTTCGTGGGCGAACCACAAGGCTTCTGGGCCTGTATGAAAACAGGCGTCGCCTCGGCTGGATTGCCGCTTTTTACCCTGGGCGCGCTGGCCCTGGTCTGGATGTATTTTTCAGTTTTCATGCCCTATGAAAAAAAGAAGGTGGTTGCCGCCCTGTTCGTGGTGCCCTACCTGGTACTGACCTGGGGTTTGCGCGGCCACCGTCCCGAGCTGCTCTATCCGGCAATGTTGTTCCCTTTCGCCGTAGCCCTGCCTATAATGACGCCGCACGCGGCGCGCAAATACCTGCTGTTTTTCGTGCTTGCGCTGGGCGCGGTAAACCAGTCCGGGCTTGTGCCGCCGCTCTCCATAGGCAGCTACCGGTTCGGCGGTCTGCCGCTGCCGCCAGGGAAAGTTTACCGGGTAGAAGAGCTTATAGCGCTGGTCAAGGCCCAGGTGCCGGCGGAGGGAGGGCTTGTGGGGCTGTATGGGAGCGACGAGGGCCTCAACGTGGACAGCCTGCGGTTCGCCGCTTCTAAGAACGCCTGCCGCGTCAAGTTCGAGAATCTGCCAGTCTGCCCCGCCTGTTCTTCGGTGCTTATCTATAAAAACAACCCTTCGGCTTTGACCGTTCCGGACCCGGCGGTCGCCGCTTTCTCCGGGGTTAAAGCGCAGGCCTGGTTCACCCAGTTGTTCGCCAAAAAAGCGGAACTGGAACTGGCCGACGCCTCCAAAATAGAAGTTTATGTGAAAGTGCCGGGGCTTGGAAAAATTTTTCCCGACGGTGTGTATAACCTCAGCGGCCTGGCTTTAGGCAGGCTGAAGATTGAAGACGCCACCTTGAAGATCGCCGGCTTTAACGCCGCCACCGGCGCCTACGCCAAGGGAGAATTCTTCGCGCCTTCCGTTTTGCTGTCCGGCGGCGACATTTACGGGCTCGGCCTGGAAATTGGCGGCCTTGAACTTGCCGGAACGGAACAGAAGCCCGTGCCGGCCGGGACTAAAAGCATAAAAGTCACCTCGGCCAAGATCAGTTCTTACGCCGTGGAGCGCTACCTCTCCGAAAAGTTCCCTTCCCTGACAGAACTGCATGTGTCGCTTGAACATACCCTGGGGGTGTCCGCATTCGCCCGCGGCTACAAACTTGACGCCGAGTTCGCCATGGTGCTGCCCAGGCCCGGCCTGCTGGAAGTAAAGCCTTCGGAGTTTTCTTTCGGTTCTTTCACTGTTCCGGTTTTCCTGCTGGACCTCTTCTCTTTCCGCCTGGATTATTCGGATAATCCATACGGCTTGCAGATCTTCGGCCTGAAAATGCGCGGCCAGATGCTTGAACTTAATTGACCGTGGAGTCCCAATGAACCTGCTGCACTGTAATAACTTCAGAGTCTTTGGCGTGCTTGCGTTGTGCCTGTGCTGCGGCGCGTGCGTGGCGGTGCCGGAAGGTTTTGACGGCGGGGCGGCGCAGGGCAGGGCTTTCGAGGCTCCCGCCCTGGGGCTTGACCCCGGGCATAAGACCGAAGAGACGGCGCACTTCCGGCTTAGCGCCTATTCCTCTTCCTCCTCAGCCCTGTACGCGGCCCTGTGCGAGGAAAATTACACCAGGATAATGCAGGATCTTGGCATCTATTCCTTTGTGCCCGCCCGGCCTTATAATGTGTCCGTTTACAGGGACGCGGCGGAATACCGCCTTAAAACAGGGCAGCCGGAATGGTCGGGCGGGGCGGCTTACGGCAACGCGCTTCTGCTTTATGAGGGCCCGGGCTTGCGCGCCGCCATGGCGCATGAAATGACGCACCTGGTTTTTAACGAATTTATGGGCCTGGCGCAGGCCGCGCAGCTGCGCTGGTTGAACGAAGGCGTAGCGGTTTACGAGGAAAGCCGCTCCAGCCAGGACTCCACCGCTTTTTACGCGCAGAAGGTTAGCGAAGCCGTGGTTCCCAACCCCATCCCGTTCTCCCAGCTGGTGAACCTGGCGCCGCAGGGGGAAAGCCTGAAAACAGTAGACCGCTGGTATGCCCAGGCGGGCTCGGTGGCGGGGTTCATGATACGGGCCGGCGGTTCTTTCAACTTTTCCCTGTTCCTGGCAAAACTGCGCGACGGGGCCTCCGTGGATCAGGCCATTGAGTCCGCCTACTTCGGTCTGTGGAAAAAGCTGGCCGACGTGGAAAGGGCCTGGCTGCTGGAAGTGAAGAGGTAGTCTTAAACCTTATGGAAAAACCCCTTGCCGCGCCGGAATTTAAAAAAGCCGTTATCCCGTTGGGGGGGGTACACTGCGCGGCCTGCGTTGCCAGGCTGGAAAAAGGCTTGCGCGCCCTGGCAGGGGTAGTGGACGTTTCCGTAAACCTCCCGTCCAGGACCGCGTTCTTAAGCTACAACGCCCGCCAGCTTAACGCCAAGACCGTCGCCGCCGCCATAGAAACCCTCGGCTACAAGGCGCTGGCTTTTTCCGAAACGGCCGGCGCCGCGCAGACTACCGCGCTTAAGGAGATAGAGAAAGATAACGAAGTGTCTTCCTACAGGCTGGGGCTGTCACTCCTGTTCGTCTTCTTCATGGTGCTGGACTATTTCCTGGCGTTCTCTTCCTCTACCATGCTGGTGGCGGCCGGGCTTGCGTGGGGCCTGGCCGGGTGGCATTTTCACGCCGGTTTCATACGCGCCCTGAAGTCGCGCTCTGCGGATATGAATTCCCTGGTTTCGCTCAGCACCAGCGCCACTTTTTTTTACGGCATGTTCGCTACGGCTTTCCCGCAGTATGCCGGCCCTCTGCACCGCGCCCAGTGGCATGAGCTGGTTATGCTTATTACTTTCATAAATTTCGGCCGCTGGCTTGAAACCCGTTCGAAAGGCAAAGCCGGAGAGGCTTTGGCCAAACTTTTCCGCATCGCTCCTAAATTCGCCCGCCGTCTATGCCCGGGGGGAGAGGAAACCGTGCCGGTTACGGATATCCAGCCTGGCGATAAAATACTGCTGCGGCCGGGCGAGCAGGTGCCGGCCGACGGGAGGGTTACCCACGGCGCCTCCTCCCTGGACGAGGGGCTGCTTACCGGGGAGTCCGTGCCCAGCAAGAAAGCCCCGGGTTCCCGGGTTTACGCCGGCACCATTAATAAAACGGGCTGGCTTGAATTCATGGCCGACGACGTTGGCGAAGATACCGCGCTCATGCGGATAGTAAAGGCGGTGCAGGAGAGCCAGGCCGAAAAAAGCGCGGTGCAGCGCCTGGTGGACAGGATCTCGGCCTGGTTCGTGCCCGTGATCTTCGGGCTTGCCGCCGGGGCGGCCGCGCTCTGGCTTTATTACGGTGAACCGTACCGGGCGGTAAGCGTTTTTGCCGCGGTATTGGCGGTGGCCTGCCCATGCGCCATGGGGCTGGCCATCCCCATGGCAGTGGCCGTAGGTTTCGGCAGGGCGGCTTCCATGGGCATACTTATGCGCAACGCGGATATCCTTGAGCGGACTTCGCACATAGACGTGGTGATCTTCGACAAGACCGGCACCATAACGGGAGGCTGTCTTGAGCTGGCCGAACTGCGGCCTTTTAATTTCGACGAAAGAAGCCTGCTGGAAATACTTACGGCGGTGGAGGACAAGTCCGAACATCCGTTCGCGGAGGCCGTGCGCGCCCGGGCCGCCTCGGCTGGAGTAATCCCCAGGGTCGTGACCGCTTTTGAGGCTGTTCCCGGGAAAGGCGTCAAGGCCACTATAGACTGGGGGGAGATCACCGCGGGCAGCCTTAACTGGTTCACCGAACTAGGCGTAGAAGTGCCCAGAACCGTCCGCTCCGAGATAGAAAAAGCCAGTGACGCTATGCTGCTGTTGGCGCTGGACGGCTCTTATAAGGGTTTTGCCAGGCTTGGCGACACCATACGCCCGGAAGCCGCCGCCATCGTTACGGAGCTCAGGATAATGGGTATAGAGCCGGTCAT
>MGVB01000008.1:0-899 GCA_001800275.1 Elusimicrobia bacterium RIFOXYA12_FULL_57_11 | reverse complement strand
CCGCGGCGGCCGCCGGTATAAAGAATTTCCACGCCGAGGTGCTGCCCGCAGAGAAAAGGCGCCTTGTAATGCACTACAAGGCCCTGGGCAAAAAAACGGTAATGGTAGGCGACGGCTTTAACGACGCGCCGGCGCTTTCGGAGGCCGACATTGGTATTTCCCTGCGCTCCGGCACCGATGTGGCCGCCGAGGCCAGCGATATCACGCTTATGCGCAACGACCTGGGCGCCGTGGTGGGCGCCATTAAAATTTCCAAAGCTATACGGAAGATCATAAACCAGAACCTGGCCTGGGCATTTATCTACAACATCGCCCTTGTGCCGCTGGCCGCCGGGGTCTTTTATCCCTGGTGGGGCCTGTTGCTTGCGCCGCATTTTGCCGGCGCCGCCATGGCGCTCAGTTCCGTTTCGGTGGTAATGAACTCGCTCAGGCTTAAGAGCATGAAAGTATAGATTAAAGCAAAGGAGCCGCACCGTGAAAAATAAATCTACCAAATTCGGCTACACTTCCAACCAGGCGCAGAGTGTAAAGAATATAAAGCTGCCTGAACTGGAATCCTGGGAGAACCAGTACCGGCGCGACTACGTTATAAAAATAGTCCACCCGGAATTCACTTCGGTCTGCCCCAAGACCGGCCTGCCGGACTTCGGCACCATTACCATAGAATATGTGCCCGGCAAGCTTTGCCTGGAGCTGAAATCGCTTAAATATTATTTCCTCCAGTACCGCAACTGCGGCATCTTCATGGAGAACATCGCCAATCGGGTGCTGGACGATGTGGTGAAGGCCATAAAACCCAAAACCTGCACTGTCACAGGGGACTTTACCCCGCGCGGCGGCCTGCGTTCCGTGATAGAGGCCGGGTACCCGCATAAAAGGTAACGATAAAGTTAACTTTT
>MGVB01000007.1:2462-19654 GCA_001800275.1 Elusimicrobia bacterium RIFOXYA12_FULL_57_11 | reverse complement strand
GGAGAGGAGCATGGCTAAGGCAGCCTTGGTGAACTTCACCCTGTCAAAAGATAGTTTTGTGGGCTGTGCCGTGGCGCCATGGTCCGCGCCCGGTATTTTTATGTAAGCGGCTCCCGGCATGACGGCGCTATCCAGAGGGACCAGACCGTCGTTGACCAGGCCCCGCTTGAGCATAAAATTACGCAGCATCTTGAGTCCCGTATCCCGCGTGCCCTTCGGTGCCGGGTCCATCCAGGTGGCTACTGAAATAAATGGCGTCGTAGCGGCCAGTTGTTCTATGGCGGCGGAATTCTGCCGCATGTAAATTTCCCGTTCGGCAGTGGTAAGGTTAAGAAGCGAGTCCAGGCTGCCTCCCAGTTTAGTCAGTATTCTGTTCAGGAAGCGGCCTACTTTTGTGTTCGAGACAACCTTATCCGCTACCGGAGTGCCCATGAAAGGAACCTGCAGCATCAGCACTCCGCGGACTTTGTTTACCAGAGCTTTGTCCGTCAGCAGGGCTTCTAGTACATCCAGCCCGGCTTTGCTGGAGCCTATGATAATGACCGGTTTCTTCGACGCCCTGATGGCAGCCGTGATTCCCACGGCGTTGACCTGTATTGAGGACTCCGTCTGCAGTTCAAGGCGTTCAAAATCTACCCCCAGGCTTTTCAGGAGCGCCATATGTTCCTCGTAGCGAGGTTTGGTTTTAGAGGAGCAAAAAATCCCGACTAATGGCAGCTTGGTCTTGTCTACGTTCGAGAAAAGTCCCGGCACAAAAAGTACTTTGTATTCCTTAAGTTCCTTTACCAGTTCTTCGGTTAAAACCGTATCGGCGGCCGCCAGGGCGGTCTGGTATTCTGCTGTTACATCAGTGCCGTAAACCCCTTGGGGAGGCTGTTGAGGCGCGGACGGTGCCACAGCGGGTGTGCCGGCGGGTATAGTGGGTATAGCGGTGTCAAAATAAAAGTTAAGCGGAGCGGCAAAGACTGGCCGCAGGCCGGTTAAGGTCAGGGTGCAGAGAAGAATAAGCGCTGAAGGAGTATTGTTTCGTGTCATAGCAAGTTCCCCGGGCATTTCGCTTTCCCGCTATCCCCGCAAGTAGAGTATAGCGTGCGGAACCGGGTTCGGCAAGTTCCGGTAGACCTAATAGCGGCGTGGGTACTGTTCCTGGTCCTGGAGTGCCGCTAACGGAGGCCGTCCAGGATACGCTCGAATTTCATGGAGCGGGAGGCTTTGATGAGGAAAGAACCGCGGCCGGCGGAGATAAGCTCACGCGCCTGGGGTATCCAGGCGTCCGGGTTTTGCGCGTAGGCAAGGTTTTTGCCCCCGGCCCGGAGAAAGGCGTCGGCCGCGGCCTGCATTTCCGGGCCGGCCAGGAAAACTTTCTCCGCTCCCATGTGGGCCAGGGCAGCCCCCAGATCCGTGTGGTAGTGCGATGAAAATCTGCCGAGTTCCTTCATGTCGCCCAGCATAAGATACAGCGGCCGCGGCCGGCCGGTCATTTCCTTCAGCGCCGAAGCCACTGATTGAGGGTTGGAATTATAGGCGTCCAGTATTACGGTGGAGCCGTTTATCTCCAGTTCCTCCAGGCGCATAGGCGCCGGGGTGTAGTGTTCCAGACCTTTGCGTATGACGGTGAAGTCCAGTCCGGCCGCCAGCGCGGCTCCGGCCGCGGCCGCCGCATTATAGTAATTGTGCCCGCCGGAGTGCGGCAGGTTAATGTCCAGGACCATGCCGGCGTATTCGATCCTGAGTTTTTCTCCCTCAAGTATGCGCAGGTCCGCTGCCGGATCCCTGCCAAAGGTGAGTTTTGGGAATTTACGTCCGTTAAGGCGGGAGAGATACTGGTCGTCGTGATTGTAGACAAGGACTCCGCCGGGGGCCAGGCAGCGTGCGAGTTCGGTCTTAGTCTCAAAAATGGTTTCCATATCACCGAAATGTTCCAGGTGCGACGGGCCGATATTCGTTATAATGCCGCAAGTGGGGCGGGCGGCTTCTCCTATCTCCAGTATGTCACCTTTGCGTGAAGCGCCCAGTTCGAAAACCCCGAACCGGTGCTCCGGCGTAAGTTCCAGCAGGGAAAGCGGCAGCCCGAACTGGTTGTTCAGGTTTCCGGGGTTGGAGCAGGTTTCCCCTGCGGCGGAGAAAATGCTTTTCAGCATTTCTTTGGTAGTGCTTTTACCGTTGGACCCTGTTATGGCCGTGACCGGTATCCGGAAGCGCTGCCTGTGCCAGGCGGCCAGGGCCTGCAGGGCTTTAAGCGTGTCCGCTACCGCAATTACCGAGGAAGGCAGCTCTCCTGCCCCAGCAACCGCGTCCTGTCTTGCCAGCAGTCCCGAGAGGCGGGGCATGGCCTTGGATATAAAATCATGGGCGTCGTAGGAGGCTCCCTTAAGGGCCCAGAAAAAAGCGCCCGGCTCAAGTTTGCGCGTGTCGGTGACAAAGGTGTTGAACGGGGTCTCCTGTTGTCCCCGAAGGAGCGTTCCTTTTACCGCTCCGGCCAGCTGCCCGATATTGATCTGAAGGTTCATAACTTCGGCTCCCCGGTTCCCGTCTCCCGCAGCTTTTCCCTTATGGCTTCAGCGGCGGTTTCCCTGTCGCTGAAATTCACGGTGCGGTCCCCGAGTATCTGGTATGTTTCATGGCCCTTGCCGGCGATCAGGATTATATCGCCTTTTCCGGCCAGGGTCACGGCTTTCGTTATGGCGGCTTTCCTGTCCGGTATAACTTCGTAGTTGGTAAATTTCCCGGCAATGCCTCTTTCTATATCGGAGAAAATCTGATCCGGGGCTTCTGTGCGCGGATTATCGCTGGTTACTATGGCCTGGTCGCTCAGGGCGCAGGAGACGGCTCCCATGGGCGCGCGCTTGGTGCGGTCCCTGTCGCCGCCGCAGCCGAATACGGTGATAATGCGTTTATGCGGCATCAGCGCAAGGCTTGAAAGAACGTTTTCCAGCGCCGCGCCGGTATGGGCGTAATCCACAAAGACCGTAAAGTCCTGACCCGCCGCCACGCGCTCAAGGCGGCCCGGCACATTAGCCAGCGCCTGGACGCCGTTGACGGCGTCCCGTGGAGGTATTCCCGCTGTCACGGCTGCGGCTATGGCCGCCAGCGCGTTGTAGACGTTGTGCCGGCCCAGCAGGTTCAGGGTTACAGGCACTGTCTCTTTTGCGGTTTTAAGGGTAAAGCGTGTGTTCTGCGCGAGTATCTCCACGCTGCCGGCCCTGAAATCCGAAGAATTATCTATCCCGTAAGTTATCGTGTGAACTTTGCCCTTAAGGCGCTTAAGGAGCCAGGCGGCGCGTTCGTCGTCGGTGTTTATAACCGCGTATTTGTTTTTCTTGTCCGAACCTTCCAACAGGTCGAAGAGACGGGCTTTCGCCTGAAAATAAGTTTCCCTGTCCTTGTGGAAATCAAGGTGGTCGCTTTGGAGGTTGGTGAATATGGCGCAGTCAAACTGCACGTCTTCGACGCGGCCCAGAGCCAGCGCGTGTGAGGAAACCTCCATTACTGCGGTAAGCGCGTCGGCGGCCGCCATTTGAGCAAGCAGCTCCTGCAGGGTGTGGGCCAGCGGCGTGGTGTTGGCCGCCGGAGCCAGTATGCGGCCATCCACCCTGTAATCTATGGTGCCGATAATGCCCGGCCTGGCGCCTACCAGCCTGAGTATGTTCTCAAGCAGGTAAGCGGTGGTGGTCTTGCCTTTGGTCCCGGTTATGCCGAAAATTCTTATCTTGCGGGACGGGTGCCCATAAAAGTTGGCGGCTGCCTTTGAAAGCGCCGTCTGCAGGTCTGCCGTTTTCAGGAAAACAGCCTTTGGAAAGGCGGCGTGCAGTTCCGCGGGGGTGTCAACTGCGGAAATTATGGCTGCCGCGCCGTTTTCAAGGGCCTGGCGCACAAAGTTGTAGCCGTCGGTTTTGGTGCCGGGCAAGGCGAAAAAAATAGCTCCTGGGACGGTCTGCCTGGAATCGTTGGTGATTGCGGAAATGTCGATGTCGGGCGTCCCTTGGCGCGCGGAGATCCCTGTATTCTCAAGCAGAAGGTGTAGCAGCATCCTGCCTACATGATAGAAAATTTCAGCCCGCTATTGTTCAATCTGAAATGGGAACGGCAGTACGCGGTTTTGTGGCCCTGGCGGAAACAGGCGTATCCGCCTTTATCCCTTTAAGCGTAATTATCTTGGAGGCAATTTCCCTGAAGACCGGCGCCGCGGATTCCCCCCCGTAGGTCAGCCTTCGGGGATTGTCTATAACCACCAGGATTGTGTAAAGCGGCTCGCTGAAAGGAAAAAAACCGCAGAACGAAGCGACATTTTTCCCGGTAAGGTATTTTCCCGTGGCGGGATCTATTTTTTTGGAGGTGCCGGTTTTGCCTGCTATGGAGTACCCGGGTATCGCCGCGTTCTGCCCGGTGCCTTTTTCAACCACCGCGCGAAGCATGCTCTTTACGCGCAGGGACGTTGAGCGCGAAACCGCCTGCCGGACCATGGCGGGCTTGTTAATGAAGATCTCGGTACCGTCGAATTCCGTTACGCTGTCTACAAGGCGCGGCTCGTAAAGGGCGCCTCCGTTGGCCAGCGCGGAATACGCGGTTATTACCTGTACCGGCGTTGCGGCCATGCCGTGGCCGTAGGAGCCGACCGCCAGGTCCAACGCGGTATAGCGTTCCAGCGGCTTCAGGATGCCAGCGGATTCGCCATAAAAACCAAGTCCGGCCTTGGAACCGAAGCCGAAGGATTTGGTGTAAAGATAAAAATCTTTCAGTCCCAGTTTCAGCCCGATCTTCGCGGTGCCGATATTCGAGGAACGTTCCATGACCCCGGACAAGGAAAGCGTTTTTTCCGGTTCATGGTCGTGCAGCGTTACCTGCTTGTTAAATTTCCATGCGCCGTTTTCACAAAAAAAACTGTTCTTTTCATTTACCACATCTTTTTCCAGGGCCGCCGCCAGGGTGATGGCTTTAAAAGTGGAGCCAGGCTCGTATACCCACTCGACCGGCTGTATCTTTCCCAGGTCCTCGGGCCAGGTCGCCATAGCCAGCAGGCGCCCGGTCGAGGGCTCCTGTACCAGAGCCATGCCCAGTTCGGCCCCCGTTTTTTCTACCATGGCCTTTACGGATTCCTGGGCGAAATACTGGATGTCCCGGTCAAGGGTAAGATGGAGGTCACGCGGATGGGCTTCTTTTTCCGTTTTTTCCTGGAAAATTATCCGGCCGGAGGCGTCACGTATCATTTCCCTGCTGGAGGTTTTCCCGGTCAACACTTTGTCATAAAGCAGTTCCGTGCCGGTAAGTCCCCTGTCCGAACCTACGAGTCCGATTACATTGCGGGCCAGGTTCCCAGAAGGATAATACCGGCTTTGATGCGCTTCCAGGATGACGCCTTTTATCTTCAACGCGGTAACCGCGTCAAATTCCGCCTGGCCCAGGTTCTTCTTTACCGGAACAAAATTCTTTGCGCGCCGGAATTTAGCTTTAAAATCCGGCGGCAGTTTAAGGGTGCGGGTTAGCGCGGCCGCGGCGTTTTCAAGGGCCGCGTCCTGGTCTTTTTTCCCTTTCAGGCCTTTTATCAGGTCATTTTTAAAAAGCTGGAGGTTCCAGGTTACTATGGATTCGGCCAGCAGGTCGCCGCCTGGGCAGAAAATGCGCCCCCTGGGGCCGGTCTCCGAGACTGTCCGGCTGAAAGATCTTGCCGCCATAACGGCCAGTTTTTCGTGGCGTACCGTCTGCAGCCAGAAAAGGCGGCCCGCGATGAACACGACAGGGAGGCCGGCTAAGATGGCGCAGGCGGTAATTCTGGTTTTTAATGTTCTGGCTGTCATGTGCCGGGTTATCGGGTAAAGGCAGGTCCGCTGTCCGAATCATCCCCTCTGTTCCCGGGCGGTCGCAGGGCGGGAAGGCCTACCAGGTGAGTTTTGCCAGCCAGTCCTTGGCCGGATTTGTCTGTCCGGGAGCGCCGGCGAGCAGCACTACGGCGCCAGGTTCCGGGTATACCATGCCGAGCTTTATGGCTTCATTCTCCAGTTTTTCCGGAGACAGCGCTGTCTGGATCTCTTTTTTCAGGTAGGTATTGGAACTTTCAAGGTCTTTTATATCGCGGCGTATGTTTTCAATGGTGTAGCCAAGTTTAACCACCTGCACGTTTTCCCAGGCAAAGAGGAAAAGTACCGCGCAGGCGGCGCTAACTGCAGCAATATTCGTGTTTCGTGTTTTTTTTAACATAATGGCCGTCTTCGAGGTTATTCCATGCTGAACATTTCTATGCGCCGTATGCCGTGTTTTTCCCATAGGTAGAATATCTTGGTCGGGCACAGGGAAGATTTCAGCCCGTTTAATTTCGTCCTTACGGCCCTTCCCGAGAGCAGTTTATTAAACCTTGTTCCTGTCTTAAGTATGTTTTCCGGATACATGGCGCCTCCTTGTTTTCACTGATACGGCACGTTCACTACAGTTTCTCTATGACGCGCAGTTTAGCGCTACGGGCCCGCTTGTTCGCCAGGATTTCAGCTTCTCCCGGTTTTACCGGTTTTCTCGTTACAAGGTTCCAGCCGCCCATGCTGGCCATAAGGCGGAAAGTCTCTTTAACTATGCGGTCTTCAAGTGAATGGAAGGTTATGATGCCCATCCTGGCCCCCGGTTTCAGCAGCGGCATCATTTTCTGTATTCCGCGGGTAAGGTTGTCGAATTCGTAATTTACGGCCACCCTTAACGCTAAGAATGTTTTTGTGGCGGGGTGAGTTTTTTCCCCCCGCGCCGGGGCTACCTCCGCTATGAGCGCGCCCAGTTCGGCTGTCGTTTCAAGCGCTTTTTTCCTGCGTGCGTCCAGTATGGCCCGGGTGATCTTGCGGGAGTGCCTTTCGCCGCAAATGCGGATAAGGTGTTCTATCTGCTCGTAAGGCCACTGGTTTATTATGGTGTAGGCTGTAAGCGGGTTGTCAGGGTTTATGCGCATGTCCAGCGGACCATCGTGCTTGATGCTGAAGCCCCGCGACGGTTTGTCAAAGTGCAGCGAAGATATTCCCAGATCGAATAAGGCGCCGGAAACGGAGCGTATCCCTTCCCGTGCGCTGATCTCGTCTATATTGGCAAAATTACCCTGGACGACCTTTACCCTTTCCCCGAAAGGCGCAAGGGCGCGGGCCGCTACTCCGGTCATTTCAGGGTCCCAGTCTATGCCAAGTACGCTGCCTTCAGGCGGTAGGGCGCCCAGCAGCCGCGCGGTGTGGCCGCCCATACCCAGCGTGGCGTCGACATAGGTGCCTTTTATTTCGGTGATCAGCAGACTGACCGTTTCGTCCGCCAGCACTGAGATATGAGTGTATTCACTCATAGGTCTATTATCTTGCTGAACTTTTCTAACGAGGGGGCCATTACGTCTTTTTTGTATTTTGACCAGGTTTGCGCATCCCATATTTCCGCCTTGTTGCCGACGCCCCGTATCACGATCTGCTTTTTTAGAGAGGCGTAAACTTTCTGATTTTGAGGTACAAGTATCCGGCCCTGTTCATCCAGCTGGGCGTCGGACGCGTTGCCAAAGAAGAAACGCTTGAAGGCGCGCTCTTCCTGTTTATTTTCCGATTTGAAGATTTCCATGTTGTTGGCCAGGAGTTCTTCCCACTTGGACGGCAGGAAGATGTAAAGGCAGTGGTCCAGGCCGATGCTTACCATGAGGTAGTTCTTGTCTTCCTTGGCAAGTTCTTCCCGGAAACGCGCGGGAATAAAAACGCGGTTCTTCGCGTCCATCACGTAGGAATATTCGCCGTATAGTGCACTCATCGTGTATCAAACTATTCTAGCAACATTATTAGCCACTATGCAACACTAATCACCACTTTTCACCACTAGGACTTTTAGTATACAGTATAGCTACCCCCTTCTGTCAATACCCTGGCAAAAAAATCCTTGTTTTATAAAGGTATTTTTTCCGGAAAATATGGTGGCGGCAAAAAGCGGACGGGGTTTTATGGATACCGCCGTATATATAAGGAATATATATTACAGGCAGCGGGGCGGTGCGCTGGTGCGGCAGGAGATTTGTGCGCGGAGTTTAACGGTTGACGGCGGAGATCTTGCCTGTTTTAAGGTCGTAGCGCCAGGCGTATTCGAGTGAGGACAGTTTATTGTAAGGCATGCCATATGCCCGGTAGAGGGCCTGGGCTACCGGCGCGCCATCGCGCAGACCTTTGCAGAACAGGTAAAACGATTCCCCGGTCTTCATTCTCATCAGGAAGCGCGCAAGGCTGTACGCCTGGGCGTACCAGAGCCTCACATTGTCTTCATCGGCACCCTGCAGGTCTTCAATGCGTACCAGGTCGGTGAGTTTGAAGCCGCTGCCTGTTTCAAGCCGCTTGAGATTTTCCTTAAGCCAGCCCGGGGTGGAATAGCCGCGTTCGGACTGGATGTAAGTCGCTATGCCTTCGCTCAGCCATAAAGGGCTGGGCGTGGAAGGCGTGAAGAAACTGTCAAAATAAATATGGGTGAGCTCATGCGCGAGGATGCCGAAAGCTTCGTCGCTTTTATAAAGGTAGATCTTGCGCTCGCTAAGAGACGCCGCCCCGCCCGACCATTCCGGCCGGCCGGTTATGCGGCGGTAAGTGCCCTGGGTCTGCGCGAAAAAAATATAGACTTTTTTCTCCCGGCTCCAGGGTGAAAACGCTATAAGGTCCAGCATTATATTGCCGTGCAGCGTTTCTACCGTGTCCGCTATCTCTTTTGAAACCTGCGGACCTTCTTCGTATATTACGAAATGGCGTGTGACCTTGGTGGCAAAGCCTTTTGGCGCTTCGGGGTATGGCTCCTCCGCGCTGTCCTGAATTGCGGGTATTCCGGCTTTGTCCTTCAGAGAATGCTCCGGCATCATGCCGAGTTCGGCTACGTCTTTTATTTCAGGGCCCGCGATAGGTTTTATAAGGGAACCCTGGATGGTAGTTGTGCCGGCTTGCGGTTCCGGTCCGGGCGGCAGATACGGGGTTACGGGGCCGGCGGTTCTCTTTACTATTGCCAGCGGGTCCGGCTTGCCGGTAAAAGGATTAGCCGCTACGTGGAATTTTTTAAGGGAGGACATGTCCTCGTTGATGTACTGGTACATGAAAAGGCCCCATAAACCTATTACCAGGCCCCAGAAGACCACCCTTAATTTGGAAAGTATGTCCATTTGTTGCGGCCACAGGCCGGAGGCTTGGGGCCATAGCTGGAGGGATTTCCTTTCGCTTATGGCACACGGCCTTCAGGCTTTTATGGCATTTTTTACCGCATTGAGTCCCGCACTTTTGTGGCCATTTCCGCCATTGCGGCGGTGAACATTGAGAAAAAAATTATAAAGATGGCCTGTGTGCCGGCCATCCCTAAAAGCTGGGAGCTTAAACCCATGCCATAGACTACGCTGCGCAAGTAATAAATTCCGAGCATGAGGGCCGCCGCAGCCAGCGAAGTAAGGAATACCTGCCATTTTTTCATGAACATGGCGGCCGCGGCCGGTGCGGTTAAAAACAGCAGCCACATGGGAGCCCAATAGGGAGAAAGCATGTAGAACAACGCCGCACTGGTAAGCAGGTTTAACCAGACGGTGATCCCCCTTATGCTGCGGGTTATCTGCATCAGCCGGTATACGTTGGCGGATAGCCAGTAATTTACGGCGAACGCCGCTCCCAGCAGCGCGAAGGATGCGTAGGTGACGTTTTTTTCCGGCTCGGAGAAAAAAACCGCGAAAGCTATAAGTATGACAGCGAAAGGAGTGAAATAATAATTCAGTATGTGCATGTGATAAACCTCCAAAGATCAGCGGATTATGCGCAACAGCCTTTTTTTCTTTACCGCGGCTGCTTTCTGAAAACTACTATGAACCTGTCTTCCTGCTCTCCCGGCAGCCGGTAGCTTAATTTTTCCAAAATTTCAGCGTGGGCCTTGCGCATGACCTGCACAAGCTTCTGCCGCGGCGCCGCCAGCTGGGCCGCGCTCTGCCAGGCAAGGAAGACCCCGCCTTCCATCAGCATATTTAAGCATTGAGGCAGTATGTTTTCAAGCTGCCCCATGGCGCGTTCAATTACCGCGTCGTAGCGGGGGCGCCTGGGCCCTTCACCTACTCTGCGCTGGAACACCGAGGCGTTGGATATTTGCATGGCGGCGGCCGCGCGGCCCAGGAAGGCACAGCGCTTGCCGTTGGAGTCCAGGAGTTCGAAAACGAATTCCTCCAGCGCCGCGGCCAGCGGCATGCCCGGAAATCCGGCGCCTGTCCCGGAGTCGGCTATCAGCGCCCCGGGTTTAAGGAGGCGGCGCAGCAGCGGGGCCGCCGCGAGAGAATCGAGGATATGGCGCTGCCAGAGCTGGGGTTCGTCTTTTTGCGAGATCAGATTCATCAGGGAGTTGCCGGCTTTAAGCTCGCCCGCGAAAACCAGGATCTTTTTCAGTTGAGGACCGGACAGGTCAATTCCCCAACCGGCCGGTATCCTGTTCAGTTCATCATTCATGCGTCCTGCTTTTTTCAACCAGTATCCACAGCAACTGAACGTCGGCCGGGGTTATTCCGGGCAGGCGGCCCGCCTGGGCTAGCGTGAGCGGCCGGGTTTTTTCAAGCCGCTGCCTGGCCTCGTTGGAAAGGGCTTTAATGTGAGCGTATCTAAAATCGGCTGGTATTTCAAGGTGTTCGAATTTCTTCAGGCGCTCGGCCTCCTTAAGATTGCGGTGTATGTAAACGGCGTATTCTTTTTCGATAGCCGCGGTGGCGCGCGCTTTTGCGAGCGTCCAGGCGCAGCAGGCGGACCGGAAAGCTTTTGGCGTCCCCCCCGCGGCCAGTTCCTTTACCGCCGCGCGGTAGCGCGCAAAGCCGGGGGCGTGGTCCGCGTTCAGGAGTCCGAGCCTGAACCCGTGCTGTGCCAGGCGCAGGTCGGCGTTGTCCTGGCGCAGCATCAGGCGGTATTCGGCGCGGGAGGTGAAAATGCGGTAGGGTTCATCCACGCCTTTCGATATGAGGTCGTCTATCATCACGCCTATGTAGGCCTCGTCCCGCCGCAAGATGAACGGGGCCTCTCCCCGTATCTTAAGCGTCGCGTTTATGCCCGCCATCAGGCCCTGAGCCGCGGCCTCTTCATACCCGGTGGTGCCGTTTATCTGGCCGGCCAGAAAAAGGCCGCCCACTGCGCGGGATTGCAGCGTGTAATCCAATCCGCGCGGGTCGCAATAGTCGTACTCGATGGCGTAGCCCGCCCGCATTATCTCCGCTCTTTCCAGGCCGGCCACGGAACGCACTATTTCCAGCTGCGTTTCTTCCGGAAGGCTGGTGGACAGGCCGTTGACGTAGTATTCCTCGGTGCTGAAGCCTTCCGGTTCCAGGAAAACATGATGTGACCCGTGGTGAGGGAATTTGACTATTTTATCCTCTATGGAAGGGCAGTAACGGGGGCCTGTGGAATTTATCTTCCCGCTGTACAACGGAGATTGCCCGAGGCCGGCGGTAATGATGGCCGCGGTTTTTGCGCTGGTGCGGGTGATCCAGCAGGGAAGCAGCTGCCGGGTTATAGCGGTTGTGAAATGCGACAGCGGCGTTGGCGGGCTATCGGGCTCCTGCTTCTCGCATTTGGAGAAATCGATGCCGCGCGCGTGCAGGCGCATGGGAGTGCCGGTCTTTAACCGGCCGGGCTTGAAGCCCAGGTGTTCCAGTTCTTTTGAAAGCAGGTTGCTTGGCGGATGGTTGTAGCGCCCTCCGGGAAAAGAACGCATTCCTATGTGTACTACTCCCCGCAGAAAAGTACCGGCGGTAAGTACTACCGCGGCCGCGCGGTAACGAGTGCCGCGCGCGGTAAGCACGCCGCAAACTTTTCCGCCGCGCGTAAGGAACCCGGCCGCTTCGTCCTGTATAGTCAGCAGTCCGCCCTGGCGTTCAAGCGCGTGCTTCATGCTAAACTGGTAAAGCTTCTTGTCGCACTGCGCCCGCGGAGAATGTACCGCCGCGCCCCTGGAGGTGTTTAGCATGTGGCAGCCGAGCATGGAAAGATCGGTAATCCTGGCCATTTCCCCGCCCAACGCGTCGATTTCACGCACCAGCTGGCCCTTGCCCACGCCGCCGATAGAAGGATTGCAGGACATTTGCGCGATGGTGTCCAGGTCCTGGGTAAGGAGCAGGGTTTTTGCGCCCATGCGGGCGGCTGCCAGGGCCGCTTCGCAGCCGGCATGGCCTGCGCCGATCACTGCCACATCGAAAACTGCCGGGTAGTTGAAGGCGGTCATATGAGCAGCAGGACCTGAAATATGTCGGGGCTGAGCAGCCCCAGTGAAGAGAGGGAAAATAAAAAAGCCGCGCTGGCCAGCATGGCCGGTATTATGGCGGCGGTCGTCCTGGCCGTACTTGTCTTGAAAAAAGCGGAGGCGGCTTTTGCCAGGTACGCCAGGGCCAGCACGGCAAAGAGGTACTGGATGGTGTTGTAAGCCGTAACCGACCCTGACAGCGCGGCCGCGGCTCCGGAGATATCTGCCGCCAGCGTGATCAAAGACAGCGACATTACGGCTTTTACCAGCCGGGTGTAGTGGTGTTTGTTGACTGCCGCCGTCCAGACTGCAAAGCCGGCGGCCATTACAGCTAATAGCCGCGCCGCGCCGGTATACACCGGCGCGGCCTTGAAAGGAAGCAGGAAAAAAAAGCCGTAGGCGGCGGTTGCAAACACCAGGAAGGCCAGCCGCAACGGCAGCCTGCCCGATTTTATAAAGGGCAGGAAAGCTGCCAGCAGGGAACAGAAAAAAAGAGTGAAACCGAGCGCGCCGGAGAGCCCCACGGCAGCATGCCACCAGAAGTTTTTCCCGGAAACAAGTGCCATCCCTCCGGTTACCTCGGCCAGAAAGTCCGGCGGAAGGCTGCAAAGCAGCAGGGTGGATGCCGTGGTGGAGGCGCAGAAGGACGCGAGCGGCCAGAACCACCCGGTTTTCCCGGCGGCGATCTCCACGCAGGTTTCGTACGGGTTTAAAAGCAGCTTTAGCGGAAAAAAATCTTTGGTCATGGCGGTCATTTGCCCACGCAGAAATTCTTGAAAATATCCGACAGTATTTCTTCGGGGGCGGTTTCTCCCAGTATAGTCCCCAGGGCGTTCAGCGTCCCCCGCAGGTGCTCCGCCGCCAGCTCAAGTGGCGGGGTTCTTTGCTTCATCAGTGCCTGAAGCTTGCCCAGTTCCCCGGCCGCGGCGCGCAGCGCTTCAAAATGGCGGGCGAATATTACCGGGGCCTGGGCCCCGTCCCGAAACGCCTTCTTCTGCCTGGCTACCAGTGCCCGGCGCAGTGCGTCCAGGCCGGTACCGTTGCGGCATGAGGTCTTTATGCCTCCGGCCGCGCGTGTTTTTGCCGGCAGGTCGGTTTTAGTTATTACTTTTATAAGCGCGGCACCGGGCGCCGCCAGTTCCCCAGCCCTTCGCTGTGCCAGTGTGTCGCTGGCGGTCCGGGGGGTTGAGCAATCTTTTAGCAGCAGTATTATATCCGCCTGCGAAATGGCCGTTATGGCGCGCCGTATCCCCTCGGTTTCCAGGGGGTGGCGCGCTGCGGCGTTCAGGCCCGCGGTATCTGTAAATATTACCGTGAACCCTCCGATTTCCAGTTTTGCCTCCAGCGTGTCGCGTGTGGTGCCGGCGCTGGTCGAAACTATGGCCCGGTCGTAGCCCAGAAGAGAGTTGAGCAGCGATGACTTTCCTGAATTGGGAGCGCCGGTTATTACCACCCTTATACCTTCCCGTATCCCGCGGCCAGCTTCAAAACCTGCGGCCAGGTCCAGCGTTTCTTTTTTTAATTTTCCGGATTCGCGCAGGAAGGCGGAAAGCTTCACGGGCGTTATTTCCTCGTGGGAATCATCCAGGCGCGCTTCTACCCCGGCCAGCAGGTGAAGGGCGGCCTGTTTCAGCGCGCGTATTTTGCGGGACATTTCTCCCTGCACCTGGGCCAGGGCGGCACGGTGCGCGGCTTCGCTGCCGGCGGCTACCAGGCTTCCCACCGCTTCGGCCTGGGCCAGGTCCAGTTTTCCATTGATAAAAGCCCGCAGGGTGAATTCGCCCGGCGCCGCCAGGCTTGCCCCGCTGCGTATGGCCAGGTTCAATATCGTGCGGGTAATATAAGGAGAGCCGTGGCAGGTGATCTCAACCGTGTCCTGCCCCGTGTAGCTGGCCGGCGCTTTAAAAAAAACGGTTACGGCCCTGTCTATCAGGCGGGATCCGTCGCGTATGTCCAGCAGCCGTGCCAGGCGGTGGGCAGGGGTAGTCAGCGGCGGCCCCATGAATTTAGCGGCGGTGCTGAAAGCGGCAGGGCCGGACAGGCGTATTATAGCCAACGCCGCCGCGCCTGGCGGGGTGGCCAGCGCTACAATGGTGCGTTCGGTGTCCGGCAGGTGCATGTGTAAAATAAACAGCGTGACAGCAGCTGGGCCGCTGTCACGCTGGCGGCTTTCCTGTGGCCTATTTCTGTTCAGTCGGCTGCGTCGGTTCCGCTGTTTCTGCCACGGGCTTAGCCTCTTCGGGCGAGGGTTGTTCCGTGATTGGAACAGCCGCCGGGGTTGTGGCGGCCGAAGAGGACGTTTCGACGCTGCGTATTACAACTTTACGCCAGCGCCCCTCCCCTTCAGAGCTTGTTTCTATGCCTGGATAAGAAGCTTTTACGAGGTTATGGACCATCTTCCTCATCGAGGCCGGCATCGGTTCAAGCCGGCAGGGGGTGGAACTCGCTTTTACGGAATTCACCGCGTCTTCCACCATGCGCGCAAGCTCTTTCTCTTTGCTGTCCCAATATCCGCCGGTGTCCAGGCGCAGCGCCAGGTGCGGCTCACGCTTGCGGCTGACTATGGAGTTGAGGACGAACTGCAGGGCCTGCAGGCCGCGGCCGTTATCTTCCGTGAAAACTCCGGAATTGGCGGATTCGAAGCGTATGAAGAGCAGGTTGTCCCCCGGTTCGAACCGGGCTTCCGAAACGGACGCTTCCATCCCCATAAGGGAAGTTATCTTCAGCAGTACGGTTTTTGCGTGTTCTACCGGGTCCTTTATGGGCTCGATGGCCAGGAACTCTGCGCCGAGCGGTTCCTCGTTGTAAACGCGGTCCCGCGACCGTTCCATGCTCCGCGGGGGGCGCTGTTCGCCGCGAGGCTCGTCGGCTTGCTGCTGCGGCGGCGGAAGCCGGGCGTCTTCATAGCCGTAGCGTCCGGGCCGCCTTGCGGGGGCTGCGGGGCGGCTGTCACGGTTCCCTCCGCGGCTGTCGCGCCTGGGGCCGCGGCTATCGCGGCGTCCGCCGCCTCCGCGTCCTCCGCGGCTGCGCGGTTCTTCGCTGCGGCCGTCGGTCCAGCGCTTTTCCCTTAGAATAACGCAGGCTTTTTTTGAGCCGAACCCGAGGAATCCTGTGGTTCCCTCGGTTACCACCACCACTTCCACCTGGTCGCGCCGCAGGCCCATTTCCGCCAGGCCTTTTTCAACGGCGTCCTGTATCGTTTTAGCTTCTGTTTTTGTTTCTCTCATGGTATTTCCTCCGTAGTCAGTTAAAAATCCGGTTCAGGCCATTTTTTCTTTCAGGTACATGTTCTGCGCAAATCCCCAGATGCTGTTTATCAGCCAGTACATTACCAGCCCGGACGGGAAGCTGAGGAACATGAAGGTGAAGATTACCGGCATCCACTTCATCATGGCCGCCTGTGCCGGGTCCGAGGTCTGGGGCGACAGGTGCTGCTGCAGGAACATTATGGCGCCCATTACCAGCGGTAGCACGTAATACGGGTCCTTCGCCGAGAGGTCCTGTATCCAGAAGATGAAAGGCGCGCCGTGCAGCGCCCAGGACTCGCGCAGCGCGGTGAACAGCGCGAAGAAAACCGGGATCTGCAGCAGCATCGGCAGGCAGCCGCCCAGCGGGTTGGTGCCGTGGCGTTTATACAGGTCCATTACCTCCTGGTTCATCTTCTTGGGATCGTCCTTGTATTTCTTCTGTATGGCCTGCATTTCCGGCTGTATTTTTTTCATTACAGCCATTGCTTTGTAGCTTTTATAGCTCAGCGGGGTGAGCAGCAGCTGTATGAGTACGCTTATGATGATGATGGCGACGCCAAAATTCCCGGTAAGCCTGTAGAAATAGGTCAGCGCGGAGTTTGCCAGCTTGGCCAGGGGCGAGAAGAACCCGAAATCCACCGCGCGGTCAAGGCCCATGCCGAGTTTCTGCAGGTGCGGGTAATCCTTGGGGCCCAGGTAAAAGCCGGTCTCCCAGGTGCGTGTTTCCCCGGGGTTAAGCCGCTCGGAGTCGAAAGGAATGACCAGCAGCGGGGCTTTGTTCTCGCCTATCTTCTCTTCCCGGCGGTAGGGGCGCGTCTTGTCGATGTTCCCTCCCACCAGGGCCGCCAGGAAATAGCGATTGTCCACGCCGGCCCAGACGCAGTCGTTGGAGGCTGGTTCGTCCTTAAGTGCTTTTATGGTGGGGTGCTTGCGCCCGGTTTCCTGGAAAGTATAAACCGCGCGCCAGAGTTTAGGATTCTCTTTTTCTTCGCTCTTCGCTGTTCCGAGTCCGGGGCCGACGGTAAGTTCCCATGCCTGCAGCGCCTGGGAAGTATTCCCTTTATTGGCCACGGTCAGGCTGAAGCCGTTCAGTCCGCCGTCGCGGGATAAAATGAATTTCTTGGTTACGGCGATGCCGCCGGGGGCGTTAGCGTAAAATTCCAGGGTATCAGCGGTTTTGGCCTTGAGTGTGAAGGTGTAAGGCAGGGAAGTTGCCAAAAAGCCCGGTCCGTAATCGGGGATAAGCTCTATAGGGGACACGGGGCCCTGGTAGACCACGCTCCGTATGGAAGCGGCGGCGGTGTGAAAGACATATTCGGCTTTGCCGGAGCCGAAGGTTACGGAATTGTCCTTCCAGTCCGTTGCCGGTTTGGCTGCGGCCGGCCGGGCCGGGGCCGGCGCCTGCGCGGCGGGCAGCGTGGCGGCAGTACCGGCTGTGGTTGCCGGGGTGCTTTTGGGTGGCCCGTATTTTTTCCCTACGTAGGAATACCAGCCGATATAAACCAGCGAGGATAATATTACCGCGAGTATAAGATTCTTCTGCATTATGTTCCTTCCGCGTCAAGCGCGGAGGCAACAAGGGAAACTTCAGGGTACCGGGTCGTAACCGCCCGGAGTTAAAGGATGGCAGCGGGCCAGGCGCCTTGCGGCCATTCCTGTCCCTTTTAAAATCCCGTGTTTGCCAAGCGCCTGAAAACTGTACTCGGAGCAGGATGGGTGAAACCGGCAGGT
>MGVB01000007.1:0-2238 GCA_001800275.1 Elusimicrobia bacterium RIFOXYA12_FULL_57_11 | reverse complement strand
AGCCTGAAAGCTTCCCTTAGAAGCCTTTTTAACCTGTTGCGTTGTACCGCGCCGCCGGTCTTTTTAGAGACCATTAGGCCTATTTTTTTTTCTGCGTCACCGCCGGAATGCCACATTACCAGGTCACTGGTAATTGTTTTCCTGGCTTCCGCGAAAACCGCCTCGAAGTCTTTCTTGAGGCGCAGGCGCGCAGTTCTTGAAAAAGCGAACTTTTTCACTATTTCAACTGTGAATGAAAAGAACGACGGAGAATTTTGACATTCGCGTCGTTCTTTATTTCATTCCGGGGATTAGCTGCCAGCGGCCTTTGCTCCGCCTGCGGGCCAGCGTTTTCCTTCCCCCCGCGGTTTTCATCTTGGCGCGGAAGCCTATGTGCTTGGCGCGTTTTTTTACATTTGGTCTGTATGTTGGTAGCATGATGGTTAATTATATAAATAAGCGAGTGAAATTGCAAAACCTGAAGCCTGGATGTTTAGTAGAATATACCTCTTTCATTATGATTTTTTGCGATTACGGCATTGTGCTTAACCGGCGTCAGCTCCGGGAAAACGACCGCATAGTTACGGTCTTTACCGAAGCGGGCGGAAAAGTAGAGGTTAACTTTAAAAGCGTGCGCCTGGCTCGCGGCAAGCTGCGCGCGCTAAGCGAGCCGCTTTCCTGGGGCGATTTCCGGTTCTATCTAAAGAAGGGTTCCAGCTTTCCGGTTTGTACCGGCGGCACCTCGCTGAGCGTTTTCCCCGGCCTGCGCAACGATTTCGGGCGGCTTTGTCTTGCCCTTCACTATTGCGAGATAGTGAACCGCCTGACGCCGGCCCAGCAGCCGGCCCCGGATAAATACGCCCTGCTGCTGGGCGCGCTTCATGACCTGGACACTTTGGGCGGCGGACCCTGGCTGCGGCAGGCTTTTACGCTGCGGGTGCTCGAACTGGCGGGTTTCGGCTTCCGCGAAACCGCAACGGGCACTGAGGCCGCCCTGTGGGATACCCTGCACGCCGGAACCTGGGCCCAGGTCAGGGAGCTGCCCGGGAACAAGGAAGTCAGCGGTTTTGTGGACGGTCTTTTTGCGAGGTTTTTCGGCGAGCACATGGGGATAGAGCTGCGCACGCTCCCCTTCGTGCGATAAGTAAAGGTATAATATTAAAAATACAGCGGCCGTAATCATAGGCGGCCCGCCGGAGGTTAAAGTGAATTTTCAAGACATTGTAATGAAACTGAACCAGTACTGGGCCCGCCAGGGCTGCGCCCTGATCCAGCCTTACGACCTGGAAAAAGGCGCCGGGACTTTCAACCCGGCCACATTTTTTGGTTCCCTCACTTCCAGGCCATCGAAGGCGGCTTACGTTGAGCCATGCCGCCGCCCCGGCGACGGACGCTTCGGCGAGAATCCCAACCGGCTGGGCAAATATTACCAGTACCAGGTGGTTATAAAACCCCCCCATGAAAACATCCAGCAGATCTATCTTGATTCCCTGCGCGCCGTGGGTATCGACCATTCCGAACACGATATCCGCTGGATAGAGGACGACTGGGAATCCCCCACCCTGGGCGCCTCGGGCGTGGGCTGGGAAGTGTGGCTGGACGGCATGGAGGTGACACAGTTCACCTATTTCCAACAGATGGCGTCCTACGAACTGAACCCCATCAGTGTGGAGATAACCTACGGGCTTGAGCGGTTGGCCATGTTCGTGCAGAAGAAAAAGACCATATTCGACTTGAAGTGGAACGACCAGCTTACTTATGGCCAGGTGCATAAGGGGGTTGAGGAGCAGTTCTCGCATTATAATTTTGAGGAGGCGGACGTGGAGAATCTTCGCTCCAACTTTGACCGCTGGGAGAAGGAGGTGTACCGGGTGGCGGCCAAGGGCTACGCCCTGCCGGCTTTTGACCTGGTAATGAAGTGTTCCCAGAATTTCAATCTGCTCGATGCCCGCGGCGCCATTTCGGTTTCCGAGCGCGCAGTGCTGATAAAGCGCATCCGCGACATCGCCAAGGTGTGCGCCTCGGCCTATGTGGAAGCCAACGAACCTTCCGAAAAGAAGGAGTCCTCTAATGCTTAAAAGAGACGTCCTGCTTGAGATCCGCATAGAGAACATCCCGGCGCGTTTCGTTACTTCCGCCGAGGAACAGCTTAAGAAATACTCTGCCGAGCTGCTGTCCGAAGCCAACCTGCCCTTCGAAAGCATAGCAGCATACGGCACTTACAAGCGGCTGGTGCTTTATATTTCCGGAGTGCCGGTA
>MGVB01000006.1 GCA_001800275.1 Elusimicrobia bacterium RIFOXYA12_FULL_57_11 | reverse complement strand
AACATTAACAAGCCCTATCAGCACCGGCACTTCCACCAGCGGGCCTATCACAGCGGCAAACGCCGCACCGTGGCTTATACCAAAGGTAGCTATTGCCACGGCTATGGCCAATTCGAAATTGTTGGAAGCGGCCGTAAATGAGAGTGTAGCTGACTCCTGATAATTAGCTCCGAATTTCTTGCTCATATAGAAAGAAATGAAGAACATCAGAGTAAAGTAGACCAGGAGCGGTATCGCTATGCGTACGACGTCAAAAGGCACCTGCACGATATTTTCACCTTTTATGGAGAACATCACTATTATCGTGAACAACAAGGCCACGAGAGTCAGCGGACTTATAACAGGGAGGAACTTCGTCGAATACCATTCCCGGCCTTTGGCCGCTACCAAAGAAAACCGGGTTACTATCCCCGCCATAAAAGGTATTCCCAGGTAGATGAATACGCTTTTAGCTATCTCGCCCATGGTAATATTCACAACCGCGCCCTCAAGCCCCAACCAGCGCGGCACCAGCGTGACAAAGAAATAGGCGTAAACTGAAAAGAACAGTACCTGGAACACAGAATTAAAGGCAACCAGCCCTGCGCAGTATTCTCTGTCACCCTTAGCGAGATCATTCCAGACAATAACCATAGCGATACAGCGAGCGAGCCCTATCATTATCAACCCTACCATGTACTCCGGCTTGTCTCTAAGGAAGATTATGGCCAGGGCCGTCATCAGTACCGGCCCTACCAGCCAGTTCTGTATCAGTGACAGCATGAGAACTTTCTTGTTCGCAAAAACCCTGTGCATCTCCTCGTATTTAACCTTGGCCAGCGGCGGATACATCATAAGGATAAGGCCGATAGCTATCGGTATTGAAGTGGTCCCCACACTCGACGCGGCGTTGAACTTCGCCACGGCCGCGGGCCAGAGCCAGCCCGCCCCGACGCCGACTGCCATTGCCGCGAATATCCACAGCGTAAGGTAGCGGTCCAGAAAAGAAAGTTTCGCTATTACACTGTTCATTTCATATCCTCCAGTATTACGGGCAATTTTTCAACAAAACCCCTGATCTCATCACGCACGCGGCGGTAATGGGCCAGGGCCTCTTCCTCTGATCCGGCTGTTTGAGCCAGAAAAGGCGGGTCCTCAAAATTTTTATGCTGTTTTCGCGCCTTACCAAACCACACCGGGCAGCTTTCACGAGCTTTGTCGCAGACCGTTACCACCAGATCAAAAGCTATATCTTTTAATTCCGATGCGTGCTTTGAACGGTGCGCGGAAATATCCACTCCGGCTTCGGCCATCACCTTAATAGCGCGGGGGTTTACGCTGCCAGGTTTTGTTCCGGCTGAATAGGCCTCAATAACACCAGGATGCAGCTTTTTAGCCCACCCCTCGGCCATCTGGCTGCGGCAAGAATTACCAGTGCAAAGGAATAGGATCTTTTTCATGTCAGTGGCAGCCGCAGCCGCCGTCCTTGGGCATCCCTTTTATAATTATCCCGCCTGCTTTGTCGCAGTCCAGGGTGGCGGTCACAAGCTGCGCCGCGGCATCCTTGTGCACGTAAACCTTCAGGCCATCTTTGGCTATTTCTATGTCTTCCTTCTCGGGTTTGCCGGCTATGTCCATGGCCACGGTAGCGCCGCAGCAGCCGCCCTGCATAAAAATGCGCAGGCAGGAGCCTTTTTTCTCTTCGGCAAGTATCTCTTTGAGTTTCGCCACGGCGGCGTCTTTGATCTCCATTATTTTTTCCCTCCGGAAGTGTTATATTTTTTAGCCCAAACCGTAATGCTCGACGCCGCGCCGTCCAAAGCTTTGCCGGCTTTTTCCGTTATGGGGTCCGAGCAGGTGCCAGACGCCGAATAAAGCCTGTCCGAGAGCAGTTTTAACCCGGCAAAGCCAGCGGCCTTTATGGCGCACAGGTAAGCCTCGCGCACCAACGCGCCGGCTACGCAGCCGGCGTAAAGCCCGACGTGTTTCTTCAGCGCCGGCGGCAGGGCGCGGTTGAGCACGATGTCGCTTACTACTATAGCGCCGCCCGGCTTAAGCGCGCGAAAAGCCTCACGGAATACGGCCGGTTTATCCGGAGAAAGGTTAATCACGCAGTTGGAGATTATCAGGTCCGCCTCGGAGTTCTTTACCGGGAGCTTTTCTATAACGCCCTTGCGGAACTCCACATTTTTAAGGCCGGTGCGGCGCGTGAATTTTTCGGTATTCTTAGCGGCCAGTTTCAGCATTTCCGGAGTCATATCCACACCTATGGAAAGGCCTTTAGCTCCCACCTTCTCAGCGGCCAGGAACACGTCCTTGCCGGCGCCGCTGCCCAGGTCCACCACGGTCATGCCTTTCTTTAATTTTGAGAAGGCCACCGGGTCACCGCAGGAGAGGCCCATTTCCCCCTCCGCGCCCTTCTTAGAGGCCGGTCCGCCGCAGCAGGAAGAGCCAGGGCAACAGGAAGACGAGGTTCTGGCAACCTTGCCGTAAGCCCGCCGCACCAGCAGATGAGTAGCGGAATGTTTTTTAATAGTCATAAGATTTCTCCTTAATATCTGTTCAGCACTTGCAGCCTATCACACAAATGCCCTTTTTCCGCAAGCCCAGCCTTTTTTCAAGCCGGGCTATATCGGCGGCCACCACGGGGCAGCAGGGCTCCGGCTTTACCAGCCGCCGCACAAATTCCCCCAGCGGCCCGGCCGTAGCGGTAAGGGAATACATGGCCCAGCGGCCATTCTTCTCCTTCTTCACCAGCCCCGCGGCGCAAAGCGCGCCAAGGCTGCGGGAGATATTGTACTGGCTCTCTTTCGTCGCGTCCGTCAATTCGCAGACACACAGCGCCCTCCCGGAGTAAGCCAGCAGCGCGGCCACCCGCAGGCGTTTGGCCTCCGCCAGCGCCTTGAGCGCCTTCACAGATACTTTAATATCGCGGCAGGAGTCTTTCATATATGCAATCATACGCATATGATGCGCGGGTGTCAAGTCAGCCGAAGAAAAAGCTAAAAAGATAGCCGCCCGCCACAGCCGTCAGGAAGATCACCCCCACTATGGCCGCCACCAGCCGCTTGCGAAAGATCCCCGCCAGCATACTCATCTCGGGAATGGCCATGCCTGCGCCGCCTATGATAAGCGCTATCACCGCGCCTATGTCCATGCCTTTCTTGAGCAGAGCCACGCCTATGGGGATGGCCGTCTCAGCCCGTATATATAAAGGAACGCCGATAAGCGCCGCCACCGGGATGGCAAAAGGATTGCCCGCCCCCGCGTAACGCAGCACAAAATTCTGCGGCAGGTAGCCGTAGATGGCCGCTCCGATGCCCACGCCGATAAGCAGGTAAACAAGTACTCCCCGGAAATCTCCCCAGGCCTTGGCGAAAGAAAGCTTTACTTTGTCCCCGAACCTCTCCGGGACCGGCTGCTCTTCCTGCCCGCCTCCGCCGAGCAGCCGTATCCTCCTCACATAGGCCGCTCCGCCGAGCTTTTCAAGTACCAGGCCAAAAAGTATCGCCCCGCCGAACACCACGGTGAAATACGCGACCGCGGCCTTAATGCCCATCAGGGCCGCCAGCATAGTGAGTATTATGGGATTAAGCAGCGGCGAGGCTATGATGAACGACATTATGGCGCTGAAGCTTATTCCAGCTTTTATGAAGCCGAGCGCCAGCGGTATGGTGGAACAGGCGCAGAACGGCGTGAGCGCGCCGAAGGCCGCACCTATGACCGCCCCCCACGCGCCACGGCCTGCCATCCAGGTCTTTACCTTCTCCTGCGGCAGATACATCAACGCCAGCGCCACCAGCGCGCTTACGCCGACGAACAGCACGGTGAGTTCCGCGGTGATCAGGAAGAAGTATTTAAGGGTTATCGCTAAAGTGTTCACGCAGCCTCCGTATATATGCAATTTTACGCATATATACTGAAGGCTGTCAAGCCGCCCGTTGTTAGAACAGGCCGAAGATGTCCTTGAGCCCCAGGTAAACCCCAGCCGCTATAAACACCCAGCCCGTGGCGGGTTTGGCGTATTTCTCGAACTTGCCGGCGAGGCCGGTTACGGCGGAGATCTTCTTGAACCCGAAGTCCAGCGCCACGGCCAGGCCTATTACCGGCAGGGCTGTGCCCAGGCCGTAGAGCAGCGGCAGCGAGAACGGCGCGGAGTTTCTGGCCGCCAGCGGGATTATCACGCCGAAGTACAGCGCGGCGGAGATAGGGCAGAAGGCCAGCGCAAAAAGCATCCCCATCAGTAGCGAAGAAAGTGCCCCGGCTTTAGCCTTGAATTTCGACATATCAAAAAGATTAAAGCCTTCGAAGCCCCGCCCGAACATGTCCAGCATGTACATACCGGCCAGCACCAGGATGGGCGACAGCGCCTGGTTGCCGTACTTCTGCATGAAGAAAGAAAAAGCCGGCGCGGAAAGCAGGCTTTTTACCAGCAGGAAGCCGATAATTATATAAGCCAAAGCCCGGCCCAAGGCGTATAAGAGGCCGTGGCCCAGCACCGCAAGCTTATGCGAGCCCGAGTGTTTAGAAATATAGGTCAGGGCGGCAATATTGGTTGCCAGCGGGCAGGGGCTCACCGAAGTGATAACCCCCGTCCACAGGCCGGTCAGCATGGCCGCCCAGAGCTCGGCGCTCATTTGGAGTCCAGCAGCTTATGCGTTTCGTCCGTCACATAGTTCATGAAGGCATCTTTATCCCCCAGCAGCTGCCAGACCTTGTCCAGCTTGCCCCAGTTAAGCGCTTTCTCGCCGGCGAATTTCTGAACCACCACCGACTTGGAGTTAAGCCAGTAGTCCTGCGCGAAGTGCTCATTGGGGGCTTCTTCGATGTTCACGCCCTTGAACTCTATCTTCCAGTCTTTATAGCCCGCCGCCAGTTTGGTGGCGACCGCATCGCGCGTATAGGCCTCTATGGTTTTGCAGGAGGAGCAGCGCGTATTGGTGTAGAAGTAATAGACCACCGCGATTTTAGCCTCGGCGGTTTTTACTGCCTTGGCTTTTATCGGTGCGGCGGCAGCTTTCGCTTCCGTCTTTTCCGCCTGGACTGGAGCCGCTGCAGCCGTTTCTACAGGCGCAGCTTGGGCTTTATCACCGGAGCAGCAGGGCAGCATTTTATAAACAGCCGCGCCTATGCTTACGGCCACAAAGGCTATCAGCACATATTTTACCGCCTTGCCGGGACCTTTCTGCCCTTCCTCAGATAAGTTGTTTTGCATTTTGGAATACCTTCTTTATATTGCGTTCGGTCGCAGGCGACTTGCCTTTTTCCAGGCCGCAGTCGGTTACTTTCAGGTGCTTGAACTTCTTAACACCGTGGGTCTCAAGCGTCTTTTTTGCGCAGCCCACCGAGCACCCGTCGATGGCTATCACCAGGTCAGCCCCGTTAGCCGAAGCTATGAAGCCGCTGATATTGCCACCCACGCCAGCCAGGCAGCTCATTTTGACGGCGGTCTCTTTGGAGAGCAGGCGCGCGGCCCTGTCCGCCAGCGCGCCGACATCGGCCGCTCCGGAACAGGGAAATACTATCATAGTCTTACAACCGCAGGCGCAATCCTCTCCCATATTACTTGGCCTCCGAGATTATTTTCTTCAGTTCTTCCATGGACGGGATCTTGGCCGCGAACTTAACGTCGTCGTTAATGGCAAGGGCAGGCGTCATCATCACGCCCATATCCGTTATCTTATTGATGTCGGCGATCTTTTCCATCTCATATTCTATGCCCAGCTCCTTGGCCGCTGCCTCGGCGGCAGCGTAGAGCTTATTGCACTTGGGGCAGCCCATACCCAGTATCTGTATTTTCTTTTTCATAATTTTCTCCTAAAAGAAAGCTCCAAAGAACATACCGGTAAGTGTGGACATTATCACCACCAGCGCCACGTAGGCGACGGTCTTTTTTACGCCCATCACCGTTTTGAGCACCAGCATGCTGGGCAGCGACAGCGCCGGGCCCGCCAGCAGCAGCGTCAGCGCCGGGCCCTTGCCCATGCCGGAACCGATAAGCCCCTGCAGTATCGGTATCTCGGTAAGCGTGGCGAAGTACATGAAAGCCGCCACTATAGAAGCGAAGAAGTTGGACCAGAAGGAATTACCGCCCACCGCCCAGGCCACCCATTCTGAGGGGATTACGCCCTCGTGCCCCGGCCGGCCCAGCAGGAAGCCCGACACCAGCACGCCGCCGATAAGCAACGGGAAGATCTGCTTTGAAAGGTCCCAGGAGGAGGAAAACCAGTCGTTCAGTTCTCCCTCGCCGGAAGAATTAAGCACCCAGGAAAGCCCTATGAACCCCGCCGAGAAGGAAAGGATGGGCAGGTCCGGCATGAACAGGGCCAGCAATACCGCGGGGATGGCCGCCAGGATTAGACGCAGGCCGCTCGCGCCGAACCAGAGCTTGAGCATAACGCCCAGCGCCACCGCAAAGAAGGCCGTAAGCGGCCACTTTACCTTATAGATGGCGTAAAACACGGCGTCCGAAGGTTCGGCCTGCGCCCAATTAGCGAAAACCAGCACCGCCGCCATGGAGGCGAAATATAAAGAGGTCTGCCACAGGGGGCGCTTGACCTCGGGCTCGGGCAGGTCCGCCTGTGCGGCGGCCTTAGCCGCCTCCTCGTGACGGAACAGGAAATGCATGGCCAGGCCTATAACCAGGCTAAAGACCACGGCGCCAACTGCGCGGGCCGCGCCCAACGCGAAGCCGAGTATGCGGGCCGTCAGCACTATGGCCAGCACGTTGATGGCAGGGCCGGAGTAGAGGAAGGCTATGGCGGGGCCCAGGCCCGCGCCGCGCTTGTAGATACCGGCGAACAGCGGCAGCACCGTGCAGGAGCAGACGGCGAGTATGGTGCCGGACACCGAGGCCACGCCGTAAGACAGGAATTTATTGGCCTTCGCACCGAAGTACTTCATTACCGAGGCCTGGCTGACGAAAGCGGCTATGCCGCCGGCTATGAAGAGGGCCGGGACAAGGCAGAGCACCACATGCTCGCGCACGTACCACTTGACGAGTTCAAGGCCTTCGGTTATGGCGCCGTCGAAGCGGGGCAGCCCCACGGGCAGAAAATACAGCGCGAAGAAGACCGCCACGAAACCCGCCAGCCATTTCCATTCGTCTTTCCAGTTCATGTTTACTTCCCCTTCCCGAATTTAGCGCAGACGCTGATATTGAGCACGCAGCGCAGTTTAAGCCGGTAGATTATCTGGTTTCCTTTCCTTACGGAGTCCACTATACCCGCGGCGCGCAGCACCGACAGGTGCTTGGAAATGGTAGAAACGTCGTCCCCCACCATGGCGGTAAGTTCGCAGACGCAGGTGTCCCGTTTCCCAAGCTGGTGCGCTATGAACAATCTGGTAGGATGCCCCAGAGCTTTAAAGGCTGCGGCTTCCGCGGAGTAAGTTTCAAGGATCGAGGTCTTCATTTTTACTATTCAACCAAATAGCCAAATAGATGTCAAGAATATTCCAAACACTGAACAAAAGAAGTCTGTTAACACCTGCTATCAACCAGGCAGTCCTGGTAGTAAGAGCCTGGCCACTTGGGCAAGGTCAACACCTCCGACGCGGCTAAGCCCGTAGCCACGGCGCAACAAACCGCGCGACGCCGCCGGCTGTAACACCTGTAAAACTCTGGGTCGAAATGGGGCGCTCGCTCAACGGCGTTTAGGGCGGCAGGAAAGATTATTACCGGAAATATCCTGGAGAAGACGAACAGCAGATTAGAAGGGACATCGTATTTTCAGCTTACGCCTTCGCTTTATCGGCGGGGCCATCCAGAACCTCGCGCACTTTCAGCGAAAGCGCCTCAATTGTAAACGGCTTATAGATGAACGAGATGCCCGGCTCAAGAACGCCGTGCTGCGCTATTTCATCGTCAGTATAGCCTGACATGAAAAGAGTCCTGCCCGCTAACTTCCCGCGCGCCAGCTCTGTGGCCAGTTCGCGACCGTTCATCCCCGGCATGATTATATCCGTCATTAAGAGGTCGACCGGTTTTCCATGACGTTTTACCGCCTCCAGCGCTTCCTTACCGTCGGCAGCCACAATTACCGAGTATCCGTTCATAAGCAATAACCGCTCACCAAGCCGGCGCAGGCCATCTTCATCTTCCACAAGCAGCACAGTCTCACTCCCATGCAGAAGATTATTCTTATCCTTATTTTTATTCCTGCTCTTGCTCTGAACAGAAACTTCGATATGCGGAAAATATATCCGGAATATCGTACCGTTGTCTGTTTTACTCTCAACTTCGATATCCCCACCGCTCTGCTTAACTATCCCAAAAACAGTGGAAAGCCCCAAACCAGTGCCTTTACCCTTTTCTTTGGTAGTAAAAAAAGGTTCAAACATATGCTCCCTGGCATCATCCGTTATACCACAACCGCTGTCGCGGACAGTCAGACACACCAATGGCCCACGCGGCAGGCCGGGATGTCTTAGCGAGAAGCTCTCCTCCGGAATCAAAAGTTCTGTCTGTAAAGTCAATGTCCCGCCCCCGGGCATGGCGTCTCGCGCGTTAATAGCGAGGTTGATAAGCACCTGGTCTATCTGGCCGGAATCCAGCCTGGCCTGACATGGCCGTTCCGCAAGCTTCGTTTCAAGCCGCACATTCTCTCCGATAAGCCGCTTAAGCATTTTCGCCACTTCCATCACAGACGCGTTGAGATCCAATACCCGGGGGTTCAGTATCTGCTTGCGGCTGAAGGCAAGAAGCTGCTTAGTTAGCCCGGCCGCCCGTTCCGTAGCGATCAAAATCTCCTTAACATCCTCCCGCTTCGGGTCGTCGTTAGGCAAGCCCTGCATTAAAAACCCGGCGTAGCCTCCTATAGCGGTAAGCAGATTGTTAAAATCATGCGCCACCCCGCCGGCAAGTCGCCCTACGGATTCCATTTTCTGTGATTGCTGCAGCTGAAATTGCATTTCCGCCTGCTTTCTTTCGGCCAGTTTGCGCTCGGTTATATCCTGATTAACTCCATAAGTCTTGACAGTCCTGCCGTGAGAATCCTTCAAGACAAAGAAACGGACGGCCAAATAACCGGTAGTACCGTCGGCATAAAGCATCCGGTGCTCAACCTGCCGGTTAAAATCGGGATCAGTTGTTTCGATGGCTTTTTGGGTTTCTTCCCGGACCATAGCCATGTCTTCGGGATGAACAAACCGTCGGGCGTATTCGGCGGAATGCATTGTATACCCTCCGACTTGTTCGGCCGTGGCGCGGAAAATACCGTAAAAATAGTCGTTAAACGTAAAAAGGTCGCTGGCAACGTCGTACTCCCAGTGGCCGAGATGGGCCATTTCCAAAGCGCTGGCCAGCCGCGCCTTGTTGGCCTGAAGTTCCGCCTCCGCCAGCTTGCGCTCGGTAATGTCGGTAATGATACCGTACCAGAGCGTGCTGCCGTCGGGCAGGCGCTGGGGCTTGGCATCGCTCACGCGCCAGCGCAGGCCCTGCCGCGGAAGGACCATGCGCAGTTCGTTGTGAAAATTCTTCAGCGTGCGGGCGGATTCCAGTATAGCATCGGACACGGTCTTGAGGTCGTCCGGGTGTATGCGCCCGAACACTACCGTAGCGTCCTCGCGCACTTCTTCCGGGGTTACCTCGTAGATATCCTTCATCCCGGAGCTGGAATACGGAAAGCAGGAGCGCCCGTCCGGGTAGACCTGATATTGATAAACTACCCCCGGCACCTGGTCGGTAAGCCTGGTCAGACGCTCTTCCGCCAATTTGCGCTCGGAGATGTTTTCCATTGCGGCTATCATTCCCAGAAACTCGCCGTTGCCGGATAAGGACGGCGCCCCGTTAATGGACAGGAACACCCGCCTGCCGTCAGGCCACACTATTGAGTGCTGAATATTCATAACTGCCTGTTTTGTACGCCTTACCACCGCGAACGGAAGCTCCTCCTCCGGAAGGAGAGTTCCATCCAGTCTTGTAGACTTAAAGGCGGGGGCGTTATAAGGCATACCTGAGAGCATGCCCCGCGTAAGACCCAACATCTCTTCGGCGCGTCGATTGGCGTAGGTTATCATACCGGCCGCGTCGAGGAACACTATACCTGTGGGAATGAGCTCCAGGAGAATTTCCGGATTATGAAGCACCTGCTGCCGCACCATATCTTCATTATCACTCATAAATCCCTTGCCGCCGCGACAAAGCGCAGCAGGCGCAGCACTTCGGCCTGGCCCGACAGGAAATACCCAGCTTTCGAGCCGGACACGCGGCCCACTCTTACCGTTACCCCGCGCCCGGCCAGCGCGCTGAACATATCCTCGTCGGTCAGATCGTCCCCCACGGCAATGTTGCCCGTTGCCTCCAGACATCTGGCAAGCATAGCCACCGCATCGCCCTTATGGACGGCTCCATGAGGCAGCAATTCAAAAACCATATTGCCGCTGCGCCAATAAAAGTTTGCGCTGCGCACGGCCATAAGAGCTTTCATGCTGCTGAAAAAACCGCGTTCATAAGCAGCCTTTAAATTCCGGTAATGCACACTGGCGGAAAAGATCTTATTCTCCACCAGCACTCCGGTACCCGGCTGGAACCGCTTCTTTAAATCTGAAGCTATCCCGGCAACCAGACGTTTAGCCTTAACCGCTCTTTCATCGCGCCAGGAGAACCCGGGTCCCTTGATCTCCATGCCATGATTCCCGCCGTAATAAAGCCCGCTCAAGCCAACCAGCCTGCGCAGCCCAGGCAGGGCCCGGCCACTGAGGATGAACACGAAAACTCCGGGACACACGGCCAGTGCAGTCAAAACACATCTCAAAGCGGGCTCAAGCCGCGCCTGCCCGGGGGTCTCGGCCAGCGCCGCCAGCGTACCGTCGAAATCCAGCGTTACCAGCAGTTTCGACGAGGCGGCAAGGCGGGCCGAAAGGGCTTCGGAATTTTTCCAGAAAGATTTCATTTATGCCCCGGTAAGCTTGAAGTCGTCCAGCCTCAATTTCATTAATTCTTCGGTGAGGTTGGCCGCCCACTTATAAATATTATTCTCATGCAGGTCCTGCCGCATACGCGTCATGCGTTCCTCCACTTCCGCCTTAGGCATCGTGAGCGAATAGTAGATGGCGTCGGCCATCTGCTCAATGTCGTAGGGGTTCACTATCAACGCGTCCTTCAGCTCGCGCGAGGCGCCGGCGAAACGGCTTAAGATCAACACCCCGCGGTGGTCGTCGCTGGCGGCCACGAACTCCTTGGCCACCAGGTTCATGCCGTCATGCAGCGAAGTAACCAGGCAGGCGTCGGCTATCTTGTAATACTTGGTTATTTCTTTGTGGTCGTGATGTTTCTCAAGAAAGACAATGGCCTTCCAGTCCTTGGCCTTGAACCTCCAGTTTATCCTGTCCACTTCGGCGTGCAGTTCGGCCATGAACCGGTGGTACTGCGGGATATGGGTACGGCTGGGAGCGCCCAATTGTATAAGTGTGAACTTACCCTGGTAGGCCGGATATTTTTCCAGGAAGCGCTCTACGGCTTTGACCCTTTCCAGCATACCCTTGGTATAGTCTATGCGGTCCACGCCAACCGCGATCTTTTCCGCCTTTATGCCGAGTTCCTTAAGCACCCCCGCCGCGTCGGGCTTCTGCGCCAGCGCCTTGGCATCACGCTCGGGCTGCTGGAAATCCACGCTGATCGGGAACGGTTTGACTATTGTGGTATGGCCCTCCTTTTGAACGGAGAAATGTTCCCAGTCTATGCGCGACTCTATGGTGCGGTCCACGGTATCCAGGAAGTTGTTGCAGTAGAACTGCGTCTGAAAACCTATCAGGTCCGCACCGAGCAGGCCCATCACCAGCTCTTTCTGCCAGGGACAGATGCCGAAGGTCTCGGGGTTGGGCCAGGGGATATGCCAGAACACGGCTACTCTGGCGTCGGGGCGCACGGCTTTTATCATACCGGGCAGCAGCGTAAAATGGTAATCCTGTATCAGCACGCAGGGTTCCTTCACGTCGGCTATCTCTTCCAGCACGGCCTTGCAGAACTTTTCGTTCACTTCGTAATAATGCTTCCAGTCCTCTTTCCGGAAGATAGGCCGGATGTGGGCGATGTGGCAGAGCGGCCAGATCCCCTCGTTCGAAAAACCGTAATAGTAGCCGTCCTCCTCTTCCTTGCTTAGCGCGACGCGGCGCAGGCTGTACGCGGGTTCTTCCGGAGGAACCTTTATGCGGTTATCGGAATCGGTAACCTCAAAATCCGCCTCGCCGCTGCCGTGAGCCACCCAGGTTCCGCCGGAAGCTTTCATGATAGGGTCCAGCGCGGTTACGAGACCTCCAGCGGGGATTATAGCCCTTATATCCTTACCCTCTTTAATATGCATGTAAGGTTCCCGGTTGGCGACCACGAAGAGCGGTCGCCCGTCCATCTTAGTTTTTATGTGCTCCTTCAGCCGCTCCGGGGTCCAAAGCGACTCGCCTTTCTGCCGCAGGCGGGCTTCGTACTCGGCGGCCCGGCGCGCGGCCTGCAGGTTGGTCGCTAACGAGGTAGCTTCCTTGGCTATCGGCGCGAAAATATCCCCTTTAACAGGGGGTGCATGCCCATGCGCGTCCCCGATACGCAGGGTCTTCATCCATTCGGCCATCTGTGTAATGGGATCCACCAGGTTCCACCTGATTATAAGCAGCGTCACCAGCGAGATAAGAATCATCTGCGCGAGCAACCTTATGAGAGTACGCTTCCAGATTTTAAAGAGGTCGTAGTCGATATACGAGATATCAGTAAAAAGAACTATGCGCGCCGTTTCATTGTCGTTGAAAGTAAGCGTCAGCGGATACATATGAATCTTTTTGGCGCCGACAGCGTATGCCCGGCCGGCGGGGTCGCCCTCCGAGATTATCGCGTTGATCTCCGGGGCGCGGGCAAGCAGTTCCGGCGGCAGAGAGGAAGAACCGGAGATAAGGCTCCCGGTGACGTCATATACGGCCACACCCTCCAGTTTCTTCTGGTTCTGAAATTTGTCGGCGAGTTTCTGGAGTCCGGCCCTGTTCTTTGTCTCCAGGTTGGGCCTGATGCTTTCTTTAAAACTCTCCGCCAGCAAAGCCGAATGGGCGCGAACTTCGTTGTAAAGCTTTGCCCGTTCCTGGCTGACATTGAACCAGGCAGAGACAAGCGCCACCACCATCACCACCACTATAAGCGAAACTATAAGTCGGAATGTTATACGCATAGAACTTCCTCCTTTAGCAAATTCGGCTTCGTTTAATTCCCGGAAATTCCGTTCCGACCGTTTTCCACGGAGCAGGCCGCTTGACGCCTAAAGATCACGGCGAAGTATACTATCATAATGAGCTTTTGAGCCCCAAAATTGCCAGGGCGGAAGCGAAGTACGGGCATTACGCCCAATTATCGCAAAGCGGATGCACCCCAAGCGCATAAAAAAATAGCCGCCGTCCGATGGTATAAACCGGAATGGCGGCCCGACCATTCCAAACCTCCGGATTTGTCTCCGGACCCTTGTGCAATGATTTTACGCTAATATGAAGCAACTGTCCACTTTGAAAGTTGAATGAACTTTAAGACAATAGGCGGATAAAATCCTGTTTGCAGTTTTAAAGGCAAAACGCCGATTGTCTCCGGAACGCGTTAAATAGTGAAGACAGGGCAAAGTCCTTTTATGACGGCTTTTGTGCAAGATATCAGAACTTTACAGGAAACCGCACCACCCACTTACCCTTATGGCCCGCTACTTTTCCATAGCTTCAGATATCCGCTATAATAATAAAAGTCGCCCATTTCCCACAGCTTTAAACCCCGGGGTAACATGAGAAAAACACAATCGCTGCAGTTATTAATGGACGGAACGCGCGCCGCGATAGAACGTTTTCCGTTGACGGTCGCCTTCTGCGCCGCGGCCTGCGTTACAACCTGGTGGCTGATAGCCGGGCCGCAGCCCGAACCCCACCTGCGCGTTACGTTACTGATGACTTTCGGCTTCGGCGCTGCGCTATTCTACGCTCTGAACCTGATAAACGAGCACTTCCCGCTTCCGGCCCCGGCGCGGCCGGCCCATTTAGTGCTGGCGGGCGGGCTTTTCCTGTTTTTTTTCTACTTCCGCTTCGCGCAGGCCGAGGGGCTGGCATACGAAGACCGCTTCGCACAGTGGGTGTTTGCCGTAATAATGCTGGCATCTTTCGCACCCTATATCCGGCCCCCCGGTCCGCTGGAGTTGTGGCAGTTCAGCCGGCGTCTCCTGACGCGCGGCGCGGTGTCGGCCGTCTATACCGCGGCCCTGTTCGCAGGCGCGGCGCTGGCCCTTGCCGCCATAGACAAGCTGCTGGGCCTGAAAGTGGAAGACAAGGCGTACCAGTACCTGTGGACCTTCGCGGGCCTGATGTTCTGGCCGCTGCACTTTATGGCCGGCACGCCGGATCGGCACGAAGCCCGGACCCCCGCAGAAGCCTACCCTCACGGGCTGAAACTGTTCACACAGTACGTGCTGTTGCCGCTGGCGAGCGCCTACTTCCTGATACTCTACGCTTACATGGCAAAGATACTGTTCACACAGCAGTGGCCGCAAGGGATGGTGAGCTGGCTCACCAGCTCGGCGTCGGCGCTGGGACTATTGGCTTTCCTCCTGCTGTACCCGGTCAGCGACGCGCCGGAAAACCGCTGGATAAAGACTTTCTCCCGCGGCTTCTGCCTGGCCGCCCTGCCGCTGCTGCTAATGCTGTTCGCGGCCGTATACAAGCGCATAGCCCAGTACGGCATTACCGAGCACCGCTACTTTCTGGTCTGCCTTGGGCTTTGGCTGTTCGGGATGTTCAGTTATTTCCTGCTTTCGCGCCGGCCCGATATACGGCGGGTTCCCATGACACTGGCGCTTCTCGCCGCCATCACCTCCGCCGGGCCTTGGGGGGCTTACTCGGCAGGCTTGGCCAGCCAGTCCGCGCGGCTGCAGCGCCTGCTTTCTGAAAACGGCCTGCTGGCCGGCGGCAAAGTAGTGAAGCCGCAGCGCGCGCTGACAGGCGAAACACGGCAAGAAATCAGCGGCGTGCTCTACTACATACTGCGCTACCATGGGCCGGAACCACTGAAGGAATATTTCCCGCCTGGCGACCCGGCGCTCACGGGCCTGAGGAACTACCACCGCTGGGAACACAAAGCCGGCAGGGACCTGATGTCTTTGATGGGGCAGGAATACGTGGAACGCCGGGCGCAGAGCGGAACAACCAGGCTATCTATAAGGGCGGATAATTCCGGCATGAACGTGGCAGGTTACGACTTCGCGGTAAAATTCACCAGCTCGGGCAATAAGGGACCCGCCCCGGCTGACGATACCGGATACCGCGTAGAACTGCGGCGCGAAGAAAGGGAGTTGCGGGTCTTCAAAGGCGGCAAATACAGCATCGACCTGCCGTTAAGGCCGCTGTTGGCGGAGGCCGCCGCACACCTCGGCTCCGGGCGCGAGAAGCAGGCACTGCTTAAGACCGAGGCCGAGAACGACAGCGTGAAGGTGCGCGTCTATCTAAACAACATTTCAGTGGAACTTAATAATCCCTGCGGGCCCGAAGCGCAGTTCACCGAAGGTCTGCTGCTGGTAAAGACAAAAAGACAGGATATTCCCCGGAAGATAAAGTAACCCCCCCCAGCCTTAACACAAGCAGGTCACTCTGGCTGCCCCCCGGCAAAGACTGGGACGGCACCTCACCTATACCGCAACCTCAAAATAGCCTGGCAACACTTTGCGGGTTATTTCAGGAAAACCGCTCGGCGAACTTAATAATTAGCTATTACCGCCACCGAGGTAAGGGTGTCGGTTTTCCTGAAACCGGCGGCCGGGGTATTCACGTATTTCCACACATAGGCGGCCTTCAGGGAGAAATGCGTCGAGATGGCTGTAACCAGCGCCGTTTCGGCGTTCATACGGTAGCCAGCCGAGTCTTGCAGGTTACCCAGGTATTCCAGGGCCTGGCTGGCGTTGGCAGTAGGGGAGAGTATCCTGGTGTACTTACCATAGCCGCGGCAGGTGCCGAAAGATTTATTCTCGGAAGCAATGCGGTCTTCGAAAATATAACCGCCGCCAACTTCCAGGAAAAACTGATCGTAAGGACGCTCTACAAGGAGACGCCCGAGGCCGAGCCCGATATCGTAGCGCTCCATTATGCCGGCAAAGCGGTTCTTGTCCCAGGACGTTTTCTGGAAGGCGTAGTTCCTGCCGGGAAATTTAAAACTGACCTTTTCGGCGGCGTTGTACTGTTCCGCGGTAACCCTGTTCCCGCTATTGGTGCCAAAGCCGCCCGCGGCCAGTTCCAGCGCCGCTTTTGCCCAGTCGTAATTGAACAGGTTTTTGCCGGAAAGGGTGGATGTCCTGGAATTACCCGAGGTCTGCACGTAAGAAAGCTCGGCGGAGTCTTTCCATTTTTTCGGCGCCTCCTGTGCCATAACGGACGACGCCAGCCCGGCCAAGATCAGAACTGGGATAATCTTATTCATCATATCAAGCCGGAACCACTTTCATGGTGGCAATCCTTACCAGGTTGCTGGAGGAAACCTCTTTATAATACCAGGCCAGGTTAGAGGCGTTGTAAACGAGGTTGTAGCCGTTTTTCTGGGTAATGGCAAGGGTTTTCCCCTTGTTGCTGGTTACCGTTATATTCCAGCCGGCCTCCGGCCTGATCTTCAGCATTACGCCCGCCGGAGAATAAATGAGGTGGTCCACCGGGGCGGACCAATCCGACGCTTGTAACCCGAGGTCGGTGAAGTTACGGGGATACGAGTCGCTCGGCCAATTACCGGTACTTGTGCGGTAATTTTTTATAAGGGCCATGAATCCTTCGGAAATATCGCCAAAAGTCGAACCAAGAGGAGTAAGCGGCCCGGGTGCGGCTGCCACAACCGGGACAGCGTCAATAAAAACAATAGTAGAGGTATCAACGTCAACAACCGGCCATTCATGGATGCTGCAGCCCATTTTCACGGGGGAAGAAGTGGATATCCACACATAAGAACCACCGGCCGTGCACATAGGCACCCGGTCAATATAGCGCGCCGCCTTAAGCGCTTCCGGACCGGAACTGGGCCGGCCGTCGTTATCCGTGCGGTAGCGTTCTTCCGCTTTTTCCCAGGTCACCCGGTTCGCCAGGCATTGAGTGACCTTTGCTTTCACAATAACCCCCGCTATTTTCGGCGTGCCCACCACAAAAACGGCGCTGATTATGGCCAGAACGACCACTGCCTCTATCAGGGTGAATCCGCGCCTATTTCTGCAGGAAAGGTATGATGTTCTTTTTATCGGCATATAGTTTAATCGCGCCATGCAGGGAGGGGTTAGGGCAACGGACGGCGTTTCTACCCGCAATATACGCAACGCCCGAGGCAGGGCAGGTGAAAGCGGGCAGTCTGGCGCCTGAACGCAGGGCAGCCGCAATAGCCCAAAGATTGGAGATACAGAGATCGGCGTTTTTATCCGTATCGTAAGAGCCGTAGCGCAACGGTTTCTGGGTAAAACTTGTGGCGGCGAATTCCGGCAAGTTCCGGTATATCGTAAAGAAAGAAACGAAGATCAGCGCGCCGTAAAGGAAGTTTTTCCATTCCAAAGGCGGCTTTTTCCCCGCCTCGGCCCGGGATTCCGCTTCTTTTCCACGGGCAATAGAATTTTCCGCGCCGCGGATCTGCGCGGCAAAATCTTCCCCCTGGCTTGCGGGATCAGGACTCATATTTTTTCCATCAGACAAAATTCAGCTTTTACCGGTTTTATGTATAATACAATAACTTCACAAAAGCACACAATCTGCACTGCGGTACTCCGGGGGTATTGTGGCAAAATACAGAATCGGCATAGACAAAGATCTTCAGGATATCGTCCCCGGCTATCTGGACAACAGGCGCCGGGAACTGCCCGAACTTTTCACCTTTCTAGCTGGCGGGAACCTGGAACAGCTTAAAAAAGCCGGGCACCGGCTGGCCGGCTCCGGCGGCGGTTACGGGTTCGACCGCATTTCCGAACTTGGCAAGCAGCTTGAGGCGCAGGCCCTCGCCGGCGACACCGCGGGCGTTGCCGCGCTCCTTGAAGAGCTCAAAGACTATGTAGAGAACCTGGACATAGTGTATGAATAAGATCCTTTGCGTGGACGACGATAAGGATATATTAGAGCTATTGCGCTCCATGTTGTCAGGCTCCGGTTTCCAGGCAACAACGCTCTCTGACCCGAAAGAAGCCGCGGCTTGCGCCGCAAAGCTGCAGCCGGACCTGATACTGCTTGATGTAATGATGCCGGGCCTGAGCGGCTATGAAGTCTGCACCCTGTTGCGCACAAAGCCCGGGACCGCGGATATCCCGGTAATTTTCCTCACCGCGCTGAACCAGCACTCCGACAAGATGAAGGCACTGTCGCTCGGAGCCGTTGATTTTGTTTCAAAGCCTTTCAAAAAAGACCAGCTTGCCCCGCTTATCCGGCACCATCTTGACCAGAAAAAGAAATGGGCGGCTCGACCGGTAAGCAGGCAGCCGCAGGGCGACACCGGGTCCATAACGCAGTTCAGGCAGGCTCTGCTTAACCCGGGCAGCCTCGGGGAGATCAACCTTGAGGCCGTAAGCAGGATGACCCACGCGAATGTTTACAAAGTGCTCGGACAGCTTAAACTTTCGCCGGCCGCCGCGGCTAAAACCATAGCTGAATTCCTGAAGCTCCCGTTTATCGCCATCATAAACCCGGACAACATAAGGCTGGGGCTCCTGCCGGCGAAGTTTTCACAAGGCAACAACCTCGTTGCGGTAACGGACGAGGAGAAGGGGCTCCTGGTGATCTTGGCGAATCCCTTCGACTTCGAGCTTGTCGACGCCCTCAAGAGCATGATACAGGAACCGTACTCGCTGGCCGTTGCCGATCCTGACGCCATATCTAACCTGTACCACCTGGCCCAGCAGCCCGGCGTCGCGCCGGGGGAAAAAGCCGGCGGCCTTTCCGTATCGGACGAAGCTTTATCACGTTACACTAAACAAAACCCTTCCGTTGAACAGGCGGACGATAACCCCGTAAAATACATTACGGCCAAGCTTATAGAGGCGGCCATACAGGAAAGGGCCAGCGATATTCACATCGAGCCCAAGGAACTTTTCACCGCCATCCGCTTCCGGATAGACGGGGACCTGAGAGAATTCACCAAGCTGAAGAGAACAACGGCGGTAATGGCGGTCACGCGCCTTAAAGTATTGGCGGGCATGGATATAACGCAAAAACGCCGCCCGCAGGACGGAGCTTTTGTGGCCGCGCTGGGAGAACGCAAATTCACGTTGCGCCTGGCCACCACGTCTACAAATTATGGCGAGAGCCTCGTTATACGCCTGATAGAACCGCAGGCAAAACCAAAAACGCTGAACGACCTTGGCATGGATACCGCCCAGGCCGCAACCATGCTGCAGCTTTCAGCCAAGACCCAGGGCATGATAATCATAGCCGGGCCCACCGGCTCCGGCAAGACCACCACTATTTTCAGCTTTCTTTCCAATATGGACTGCCAGCGGCGCAGCCTTATTTCCGTGGAAGACCCAATAGAGTTCCGCATCCCCCACGCCAACCAGCAGCAGGTCAACGAAAAAGCGGGGGTTACCTTCGACGCGCTGCTGAAATCCTCAGTACGACAGGACCCGGATATACTCTTCCTGGGCGAGGTCCGCGACAAAGCCTCGGCCCAGATAGCCCTGGATTTTTCTAGCACCGGCCACCTTACGGTAAGCACTATACACACCTCAAACGCGGCCACGGCGGTTTTTCGCCTGGAGCGCCTGGGAGTTACCAGGACCCAGATAACCGATACCGTGCTGGCAGTAATCTCCCAGCGCCTGATAAAACGGCTTTGCCCTAAATGCAAAATAATGAAGCCGGCCGACCAGGACTGCCTGCAGGTCTTTGCCCGGTTCAACCGGCCTGCGCCGCAGCAGACGGGGCATAATGCCGGCTGCGCTTATTGCAAGAATACCGGGTATACCGGCCGGGAAGCCGTTTACGAGATCATAACAATGACCCCCGAAGTGTCGGAAATGATACGTTCCGGAGCCTCGGTCGGGGACATCCGCCAGGCCCTGCGGCGCGGCAATGTTACGCTTATAACGGAAGCCGCGCTCTCCAAAGTGACAGAAGGAGTTGTCTCTTTTCACGACGCCTATTCTAAAGTCCTGGCGGAGGACCTTGGGGCGGCGCCGGCGGCCGTGCAGGAAGATGAAACCCTGCTTACCGAGCCCGGGCAGCCCGCCGGCGGGGAACTCCCCTCCCGCAAAGAGCTGCCTGTTTATATAGGAGGCGGCAAAACCGCCCGTCAAGACATCGGAGCAGGCGCCGCCAAAAGGATATTAGTGGTTGACGACGACCCGGACATACGGATCCTGGCGGAAAAAGTAATAGCCGGGGCCGGCTATAACGTCACCATAGCAAAGGACGGCTTCGAAGCCATCACGCGCCTCCACACGCAAAAATTCGACCTTGTGCTTTCCGACATAGATATGCCTAACCTTGACGGGCTGAGGCTTCTTGAGATCCTCAACCAGAAAAACATAAAAGTGGATACCGTATTTTTCACAGCCCGCGCGGCCGACGAATCGGAAGAGCGCGGCCTGGCGCTGGGAGCGCTTGATTATATACG
>MGVB01000005.1:1707-5665 GCA_001800275.1 Elusimicrobia bacterium RIFOXYA12_FULL_57_11 | reverse complement strand
TCCTGCCCCTTGTGCTTATGGGCGCGGGCGTGTGGTATTATCTTTCACGCCGGGCGCCCCGCGAAAAAGACCCGTCCCCGCCGCCGGCTTTTGAACAGAGCACCCGGGTTAAAGCCGGGGGCAACCCCGTGCCGCCGCCGGGCGCCCCGATGCCTTCCCTGACGCTGGAAATCCTGGGGCCGCCGGCATTCGTCAGCCAGGTAACGCAGGCGCTCAAGCTTGTCTGGACGGCCGACCGCGAAACTTTTTTGTTTTTAAAAAGCGCCATCTATATTATACGCAACGAGGATAAGACGGGTTTTTACCTTGACGGCGGCCGGCCGGTGGCCGCGATCTCAAAAGACCATGCGTTCAGGTCCCGGACCTGGTGCGCCGGCATTATCGCCCACCAGGCCTGGCATTCCTGGTACGCCATGAAGGCGGCCCGGAAAAACAAACGCCTGGCCCCGCCCCTGCCCGGGCAGAAAAACAACCGGGTGCTGGTGCTGCATCCGCGGCCGTTCGATTATAAGGGTCTGGGGAGCATACTGGACATGGAAAACCGCGCCTCCGCTTTCCAGCTGGAAGTTATGGAAAAGGTGGGCGCGCCCGCCTCAGAAAAAAAAGCGGTTTTCCGCCGCGCCCCGCGCGACTTTACCACCGGACATGACGGTAATTATTCTTTGAACCCCTGAAAATGACCTCTTTACTGCGCCCCCTGGCCATAGGCTCCGTGCGCCTGAAGAATAATCTCGCGCTGGCGCCCATGGCGGGCATTACCAGCGCGGCTTTCCGCATTCTTGCCGCCGAGGGCGGGGCGGGGCTTGTGGTCACGGAAATGGTTTCGGCCGAAAGCATCAAATACGGGAATAAAAAATCCTTTAAAATGCTGGAGCTTAACCCCGGCGAGCATCCGGCGGCCATACAGGTTTTCGGCGCGGATCCCGCATCGGTGGCGCTGGCGGCGCAGGCCGCGGAACGGGCCGGCGCGGATATCGTGGATATAAACGCCGGCTGCCCGGTAAGGAAGGTTACGCGCTCCGGTGCCGGCGCCGCGCTGATGGGCGCCCCGCTCGTGCTGGCGGCCCTGATCGCGGGCGCGGTCAGGTGCGTAAAGATTCCGGTTACCGTGAAATTCCGCGTGGGGTTGATTGCGGGAGATAATCTGGGCCCGCTGCTCGCCCGCGTGGCCGAAGAGGCCGGGGCCGCCGCAATAACGCTGCACGGCCGTCCGGCCTCGCAGTTCCATACGGGGCCGGTGGACCTTGCCGCCATGGCCGCCGCGGTTGCGGCCGTCCGTATACCGGTGTTCGGTAACGGTGGGGTAGAGAACGCTTCGGGCGCCCGGGCCATGCTTGAGGCGGGGTGCGCCGGCATAGCGGTGGGACGTGCGGCCGTATTCAACCCTGCTGTTTTCGGCGAAATAGCGGCGGGGCTTTCCGGTGCGGCCGGTACCGCGCCCTCTTCCGCGGAGCGCATCCGGTTGTTCATGCGTTTCCTTGAATTGAGCGCCGCCCTGTACGGAGAGGAACATGGCCTGGCCCGGGCCAGGAAGCTCGCTGGATACTGGCTGAAGAGCCTGCCGGGGGCTTCTGGCGCGCGGGCGTCGTTCATGCGCCTGAAAACCCTTAAAGAAGCCAGAAACCTTTTGATACAATATACACGGTAGCCGCACGGCGCCATGGCCGGCTGACTGAATTTATGACCAAAGTTGAAACTCCGGAAACCCCTTTGATGCAGCAGTACCAGGCGCTCAAGAAGTCCTGTCCGCAGGCGATACTGTTTTTCCGCCTCGGGGACTTTTACGAGATGTTTTTCGATGACGCGAAAACCGCCAGCGCGCTCTTGGGGCTTACGCTCACCGCGCGTCAGAGCGTGCCCATGTGCGGGGTCCCCCACCATTCCGCGTCCAATTATATAGCCCGCCTGCTGGCCGCCGGCAATAAAGTGGCCATCTGCGAACAGATAGCGCCTGACGGCGACGCGAAAAAAACAAAATTATTCAGACGGGAGGTAGTGCGCCTGATAACCCCCGGGACCGTGGTGGAGGACGAACTGCTGCAGCCGCGCGCCTCGCATTACCTGGCGGCGCTGGATATAGACATCGTCGGCTGGGGTTTATCGTCTTTTGACGCCTCGACGGGTGATTTTCTGGCCACGCAGAACCTTAACGATCCCGACCTGTACCAGCTGCTGTCTTTTCTCTCAAAAACCGCCCCGGCGGAAATAATAGCGGATCCCAAGACCATTAAAGAGATACGGCGCCGCGGCCTGGATCTGGGCGGCGCGGTGCTTACCGAATATGTGCGTACGGAAGAGTCCGCGCCGGCCTGGGCCGCGCAGGCTGTCTGGCAGAACCATAAACTGGCCATGAAGACCGCGCTCAAGGTGACCGCCTATGTCCGCCAGACCCAGCCCGGGCTGAAAGAGGTTTTTTCCCCCGCTTACTATGAACCGGCGAACCGTCTGCAGCTGGACGAATCCGCCATAAAGACGCTTGAACTGGTTGAATCCCCGGACGGCGACGCCTCTAAAACCCTTTGGGGCGTTCTGGACCTCTGCAAGACCTCCATGGGGTCCCGCCTGCTGCGCCGCTGGATACTTGAGCCGCTTTCAGATATCAGGGAAATACTTTCACGCCAGGCCTTTACCGCCTTTCTTGCGGAAAACCGCGAGGCGCGCGAGCAGCTTGGCGAAATAATGGCGCAGGTCCCGGACATCGAGCGGCTGCTGGGCAGGGTGATCAATCTCAGCGCCTCCCCCCGTGACCTGGGAGCCGTGCGTAAGGCGCTCGGGCAGCTGCCGCGCCTGAAGCTGCTTTTAAGTTCCGCCGGTTTTTTCGAGCGGGCCCCGGAAATAGCTTCCAGGCTCGACGGGGCTTCCAGCGCCCTGCACACGCTGCGCTGTGAACTGGAAAAGGCTTTGTCCGACACCCCGCCCGTGCGGCTTTCGGACGGCGGCGTAGTGCGCGACGGGTATAATAAGGAACTGGATGAACTGCGCGCCGTGCGCCGCGACAGCCAGAAGCTTTTAGCGGATATAGAGCTGCGTGAAAAAGAGAAGACGCAGATCTCCACGCTTAAAGTGGGCTACAACAGCGTGTTCGGGTACTACATTGAGGTTTCAAAGGGTCAGGCGCACAAGGTGCCGCATTATTTCGTGCGCAAGCAGACCCTTGTGAACGCCGAGCGCTACATAACGGAAGAGCTGAAGGTGCTGGAGAACAAGATCCTGAGCGCGGAGGAGCGCACCTCCAAGCTGGAAACGCACCTGTTCGGCGAACTGCGCGGCAAAGTGCGTGCCGCGCTGGGCGAGATAAAGGTTTTCGCGTCCGGCGCGGCGGAGCTGGATGTTTTTTACGCCCTGGCGGAAAGCGCCGTGCGTTATGAGTTCACCCGCCCCCGGATAACTTCCGATGACGTACTGAAGATCGAGGAGGGGCGCCACCCGGCGGTGGAGCGTTTTCTGCCGGCCGGGACCTTCGTCCCCAACGACCTCGAAATAGGCGGCCCCGGTTCCCGGGCGATAATACTGACAGGCCCCAACATGAGCGGCAAAAGCGTTTACCTGCGCCAGGCCGCCGTGCTGGTCATAATGGCGCAGCTCGGGGGGTTTGTCCCCGCCAGGGCCGCCGAGATCGGCATTGTGGACCGCATAATGACGCGCATCGGCGCCCGGGACCGCATGGCCCGCGGAGAATCCACCTTCATGGTGGAGATGCGGGAGACCTCGGCCATCATGCGCCTTGCCACGCCCAAAAGCCTGATCCTTCTTGACGAGGTCGGCCGCGGCACTTCCACGTTCGACGGAATTTCAATAGCCTGGGCCGTTGTGGAGTACCTGTACAGGCAGGAGGGCGGCCCGAAGGTGCTGTTCGCCACGCATTACTTTGAGCTGACCGAGCTGCCGGAAAAATTTTCGGGTATAAAGAACTGCAATATCGCGGTAAAGGAGTGGACGAACTCGGCGGGCAAGACAG
>MGVB01000005.1:745-1691 GCA_001800275.1 Elusimicrobia bacterium RIFOXYA12_FULL_57_11 | reverse complement strand
CCGGGCTGCCCGATTCGGCCATCCAGCGTGCCCGGGAGATCCTGCGCGTCCTTGAGACCAAGGGCGACATACAGGTGGATTCCTCCGAGGCGGACAGCACCCCGCTGCTCCCCATTTTTTCCAGCCACCCGGTGCTCGACGAGATACGGATGGCCGACCCGCAGAACATGACGCCCATACAGGCTTTACAGGCGGTGGAAAGCTGGAAGAAAAGGCTGGCTTAGCAGAGCCGCGCCGGGCCCCCGGCGGGCAAGGGAAAATCTGGCATGGCGGAGATAAAAGTCCTTCCCGAAGATGTAGTGGCAAAGATCGCCGCCGGCGAAGTTATAGAGCGTCCCGCTTCGGTGCTTAAAGAGCTTATAGAGAATTCTCTGGACGCCGGCGCCTCGAAAATAGAAATAGAGATAAAAAAAGCGGGTCGCGGCCTTATCCGCGTGCACGACGACGGCCGCGGCATGGAACGCGGGGACCTGCGCCTGGCCCTGGGGCGCCACACCACCAGCAAGCTCAGCGTTTTCGACGATATCTATTCCCTGGCCACTTTTGGCTTCCGGGGAGAGGCGCTTTATTCTATTTTTGCCGTGTCCCGCCTTAAATTGACTTCTTTCCGTGCCGGCGCGCCTTCGGGGTATACCATAGAAGGCGAAGGCGGCAGGGTGACGGCGGAAGCCCCCGCCCCGCCGGTAAAAGGCACCACTATCGAAGCCGCCGACCTGTTCTTTAATACGCCCGCGCGCGCTAAATTCATGAAGAGCGATGCCTCGGAGCGCGCCCATCTTATCCGCGCGGTGGAAGAGGCCGCCCTGGCCAATTGCGGTATGGCTTTCAGACTGGTGATAGACGGCTCCGAGATACTTTCGGTACCGGTGCTGCCCGGCGGCATGTGGGAGAACCTTAAGAACCGCGCCGCGGTGATTTTCGGGCGCAGCGTGTATGGCGGCCTTGC
>MGVB01000005.1:0-729 GCA_001800275.1 Elusimicrobia bacterium RIFOXYA12_FULL_57_11 | reverse complement strand
CCGCCGGGCCCGGTGCAGGCCGGCCGCGGCATGGCCGTTTACGGGTTTCTGTCCCGGCCGGACGCCCTGGGCGCCACCCGCCTCAACCAGTATTTTTTTGTGAACCGCCGCCCCGTGGCGTCTGTCCTGCTGCGCCAGGCGCTGTACAGGGGCTATGGACACATGCTTACCGGCCGCCACCCGGCCTGCGCGTTATTTCTTGAACTGGATCCCGCCTCTTTCGACGCCAATATGCACCCCCAGAAGCGCGACGTGAAATTTATCGGCGACAACGAGATATTTAAAACGATATCGAATGCCGTTTACGGAGAACTGCTCGCGAAACAGACCGCGGCGGTGCAGCTTCCATTGGCCGGCGGGGAAAATAAATTTTCCGCGCCGGACATCCCGGCCTACCGCGAAAGTTCCGCCGCCCCCGCGCCGGCGGCGGAGGCGGGCGGTCTTTTTGACGCCACGGCGCAGGCGCACGGCGCGCCGGCCGCTTTCCCCGCAGAGGACTGGCGCTCAGGGGCTCTGGCGTATATGGGACAGCTCGCGCGCAGCTACCTGCTGTTCGAAAGCGGCGCCGGCCTGCTGGTGGTTGACCAGCATGCCGCGCAGGAACGGGTGTTGTACGAGAAATACCTGGAAGAACTTTCTAAAGGGATGATAAAGGTGCAGCCGCTGCTTGTTCCGCTCGAGGCGGAACTGACCCGTTCACAGATGGAGACGGTGCTGAAATGGCGGGAG
>MGVB01000004.1 GCA_001800275.1 Elusimicrobia bacterium RIFOXYA12_FULL_57_11 | reverse complement strand
TGCGCGCCATTAAAGCCCGGCCGCATAAACCTTTTGCCGTGATGTTCCCAAACCTTGCCGCCGCGGCGCGGTACTGCGTTATCTCTCCGGCCGAGGCCGCGGCCCTTGCTGCCGGCGCCGCGCCCGTGGTGATGGTTAAAAAACGGCCCGGCTCCGCCCTCGAGCCCGCGGCGCCCGGGCTTGCCTCGGCGGGCATAATGCTGCCTTATACGCCGCTGCACGCGGCGCTGTTCGCTGAACTTGCCCGCGCCGGCTATCCTGGCCCGCTGATAATGACTTCCGGGAATTTCAGGGATGAGCCAATAGCCAGGTCGGTTGAAGAGGTGCGCGGCCGCCTGGGCCGCCTGGCGGATTTTATAGTTTATCATGACCGGGAAATACATAACCGCGCTGACGACTCCGTGGGTTTTGTGGCCGGCGGGGCTTTCCGGCTGGCGCGGCGCGCGCGCGGGTTAGTTCCCGGCGCGGTGAAACTGGCGGCAAGCCTGCCCCGCGGGGTGCTGGCCTGCGGCGCCGACCTTAAAAACTCCTTTTGCCTTACCCGCGGCCGGGAGGCTTTCCTGTCCCAGCACATCGGGGACCTCTCCGAGAACGGCAACCGGCTGTTTTACCTTGAAACCCTGGGCAATATGAAAAAACTCCTTAAAGCCGTTGCGGGAATCATCGCTTTTGACCTGCACCCGGACCAGGCAGCGTCTTCCATAGGCCGGGCGCTTAAGGGACGCAAAGTGGCGGTGCAGCATCACGCCGCGCATATCCTCAGCGTGGCCGCGGAACATCACCTTGACGGGGCTTTTATCGGGCTGGCGTTCGATGGCACCGGCTACGGGACGGATGGTAAGATCTGGGGTTCGGAATTCCTTGTTTTTGAGGGGAATTCCTGGCGCCGGGCCGCCCGCCTTAAATATTTTCCGCTGCCCGGCGGGGATGCCGGTGCGCGGGAGCTCTGGCGTCCGGCCATAGCCCTGCTGCGGTCCGCGTTCGGCCTCGGATGGCAAAAAACGTGCGTGAAGCTTTTTGCCGGAATTCCCGCGGCGAAGGTTGCCACCGTGGGGCGGATGCTGGAGACGGGGGTTAACTGCCCGGAAACTTCCAGTATGGGCCGCTTATTCGACGCCTTCAGTTTTATTGCCGGGGTGCGCGCCGAGGCTACTTACGAGGCACAGGGCCCCATGGAAATGGAAAGCCTTTTTAACGGTAAGGGTCCCGCCGCCGGCTATGAGTTCTGCGTGGAACCGGCCGGTACGGAACTGCTTATAGACCCCGCCCCGGCCGTACGGGCCGCCGTTAAGGACCGCCTGGCCGGGCGTGGCCCGGGGTTTATTTCCGGCAGATTTCATAAGGGTGTGTGCGCTATGGCTGTAAACACCGCGGCGCGCCTGGCGCGCGAAACAGGGATAACCAAAGTCTGCCTCTCGGGCGGGGTATTCCAGAACAGGGTTGTGCTGGAGCTGGTTTCCGCCGGGCTCGAGCGCCGCGGCCTTAAGGTTTTTTCCAATATACAGGTGCCGGCAAATGACGGCGGCGTGGCTTTGGGGCAGGCCTGGTACGCCATTAAAGGGTACCGGCCGGAGTGAAGAAAGCGGGAAATAAAAAGGCCCCTTCTGTCGAAGGGGCCTTTTATTTATTCCCGGTTAACTGTTATTTAGCGGTCATCCACTGCATGAACTCATCCCAGTTGCCGGTTTTGGACAGCGTGAGTTTTGAATAGTTAGCGTCAAAGTTGTACGAAGGCAGGTAAATGGCCAGGCCGCCGGCGTTCTTGTAGCTGTCCCCGGTGGGAACGTTCCTTATTATCATCCTGCCGGATACCAGTGCTGAGATCTCAGTTCCCTTGGCCTGCAGCGCGGGCAGCTTGCTCCCGGCCAGGTTCAGGAAATGCAGCAGGTCGCGGGCATCCACCCCTTCGAACTTTGTGGTTTCGTTAAGCGCTTCTCTAAGCTTGGCTTTATCCTGCGTCATGGCCAGAGTTACCCACTGGTCGGTAAGCAGCCGCAGGGGTTCCGCTTCGCTTGAGCGCACGGCCGACATGGTAACGGCTTTGCCCTTGGCGGAGTAGGATGCCGAGTATCCTTCTACCGCCGCCGTGGCCACCGCTTCCGGCGCCAGGTTGGAAGTCATCATCCTCGACAGGAAGGCGGTGTAGTCCCAGCCGTCGCCCGGTTCGGTTTCTTCCGAGCCTACTATTACGGGGGCATGGTCTTTAAGTTCATAGACCACTTCAGCCATCTGCATAAGGCAGGCGTCCGACGCGTAAACGTCCACGCCGCCTATCTTTGCCAAAGCCTGACCCAGCTGCACGGTGGTTATGCCGTTGCCGGTCTCGTCGTCGTAGGAGATGCCTTTGGCTATGGAAGGCGTCCTGCCCAGGCTCTTGGTCTTCCAGCCGTCCCCGTGGTTCCAGACCACAAGCATGTATTTTTTTGCGGGGTAGTTAGCTTTGGCCCACTGCACATATTCCACAAGGTGGTTCCAGTCGCCCATGTCGGCCTTGGGGAGTTCCTGCAGCAGCTGCGAGCCCAGCGTCGCGGTGTCGGCGTCCTTCTGTACGTAATATCTCCTTACTCCGTACCAATCAGCCGAAACCGCCTGCTTCATGTAAGGGGGCATGCCGCCGCCCCAAGGGTTGTCGTAGTTGTCCCAGCCGCCGGGATAATCGGGGTAGTCGGGGACGGTATATTTCAGCTTGCCGGCTTCGACCACTATATTTACCTTGTCGGTGGAGCCTATCTGCTCCATTTCGTTCATGTCTATCTCTACATACCTGGAAAGGTTGTTCTTTCCGTTTATGAAGACCATCACGGTCCACTCTTTCTGCGCGCGGGCCTGCGGGGCGCTTGCGGAGGGGGCCGGTATTTCAATGCCGGCGGACCGGGCTTTAATATCTGCCAGGGAGGGCAGGCGGTCGAAGTCTATATTCTGCGCGTTGGCCAGGCCCGAAAACAGGGCCGTAACCGCGAATAATTGCGCTATCTTGGTCTTTTTCATCTGTAGCTCCTTGGCGCCGCGTTGCTGCCTTATAAGCATAAGTAATTATCAGCGGTGTTTTATAGTGAAATGGACCCTTTACTTGCGGTAATTTAGGCCCAGGCATGTTTAGGTACAATGGACCTGTGCCCCCGGGCGCGCCTATGGCTTTGCTTAACAGGCTATTTGCTAAAATAATTCCTATGCGGGCCGTAAACAAAAACAATCTCCTGTTTTTCCTGTTGTTGTCCTGCGCCTGCGCGCATAAGGCTTCTATGTCTGCCCTGTCCGGTTTGCCGGGTTCTAACGGTGCGTCTGCCGCGCAAAATAACGCTTATGTACAGCCCGTCTCAACGGCGTCTGTCAGTGGCGAAACGCCAATTACCGAGCAGGACATACGAGACCTGGAAGAAGGGGATGGCTCCGGGCTGGTGGTTTTTGCCAGCAGCGCGCCGCCCCTGGCGCCTGAACCGGTGAACCTTGGCGGCAACGGCCGCCTTACCCTTACCCGCCACGATACCGGAGAAAAGCTTACCGTTGCTTACCGGGGGAAAGACGGGACATACAATAAAGAGGCCCTGGCTAAGATAAACCGCATAATGCGCTGCAGCGCGGATAATACTGAAATTGAAATGTCGGTGAAGCTTATAGAACTGCTGGATGCCGTTGAGGATAAGTTCGGAAAAAAAGGGCTTACACTGTTGAGCGGTTACCGCACCCTGGAATTGAACCGTAGTATCAGCGGCGCGGCCGAGCACAGCCTGCATATGCTGGGCTGGGCCGCTGACATAAAAATTCCCGGTTACAGTTCCACGAAAGTAAAAAAATACGCGCAGAAATTAGGGGCGGGCGGGGTGGGATATTACCCCTATAAAGGCTTTACTCACCTGGACGTGGGCAAGTCCCGCTACTGGGTGGTCAGGCGGGCCCCGCGCAAGCGCCGCGCCGTGCGCGGCAGGGCCGCCGCGGCGGCTAAAAAAAAGAGCTCGCGGCCCGTTAAAACGCTTTCCCAAATAAAACGTTAAATGCCCGGCGCCGCTGTATCCCGCGCATCTTTGTTATAATTATTCCGTTGACGGTATTGCCGGCGGCCTGTTTTTTGTGGTTGTACCCCGGCGTTCAACGCGCCAAAACCTTTACCCGATTTCTTAAGGGAGGAACATGAACCTTATCAACAGCCCTCGTGTTTTAGTGGAAAAGATCCTGCCGGAGATAAATTACGGGGAATTCCCCGTGAAAAGGGTTTCCGGGGAAACCGTAACGGTAAGAGCGCATGTCTACGCCGATGGCCACGACGCGCTTACGGTGCAGCTGCTGCACAGGCGTAAAAAAGACAAGGTATGGCAGCGTACCCCCATGAAGGCGTTGGGTAACGATGAATGGCAGGCCGGGTTTCTGGTAGCGGAGCCTGTGGATTATTTATACACGGTGCGGGCGTGGATAAATTCCTACGCCACAGCCGCCTGGTCCGCCGGCAAAAAACAGGCCGCGGGCCAGGATTTTGCGGCCGAAGCCGGCGTGTGCCTTGAGTTCATAAAGAAACGCTCGCGCCTGCCGGGCGCCCCGGAAGGTCCGGAACTCGCGCGGTTCGTTAAAAAAATAGAGACCGAGAAAAAACCGGCGGCAAAGGCCGCCATCCTGCTGGACCCGCTGCTGGCGGAATTGGCGGCGCTGCGCCCCGAAAAGGAAACCCTGGGCGTGTACCCGAAAGAACTGAGGGTTTGCGTGGAACGGGAGCGTGCGCGGTTCAGTTCCTGGTATGAAATATTCCCGCGTTCTTTTTCGGATAAGCCAGGCGCGCACGGCACCTTCCGCGATTGTGAACGACTGTTGCCGGAAATAGCGGACCTGGGTTTCGACGTGTTGTATTTTCCGCCAATACACCCTATAGGTGAGACCAAGCGCAAGGGTAAAAATAATTCCGTTGCCGCCGGCCCCGGTGATCCCGGCAGCCCCTGGGCCATAGGCTCCGCCCTGGGCGGGCATAAAGCGGTGGACCCCAGGCTGGGCACCCTGGGGGATTTCGATAACCTGGTGAAAAAAGCGAAAAAGCACGGTATAGATATCGCGCTGGATATAGCCTTCCAGTGTTCCCCGGACCATCCTTATATAAAAGAGCACCCGCAGTGGTTCAAATGGCGTCCGGACGGCACGATACAGCACGCGGAGAATCCTCCCAAGAAATACGAGGACGTGGTGCCGGTCAATTTCGACACGGTGGACCGCAAGGCTCTCTGGGAAGAGCTCAAAAGCGTTTTTGTCTTCTGGGCCGCCAGGGGTGTGAGCGTGTTCAGGGTGGATAACCCGCATACCAAGCCTTTTCCCTTCTGGCAATGGGTAATAGCGGAAGTGCGCAAGCAGTATCCCGACGCTATCTTTCTGGCGGAGGCGTTCACGAAGCCGAAGGTTATGTACCGGCTGGCCAAGGCGGGCTTTACCCAGTCCTATACTTATTTCACCTGGCGCAACACCAAGCCTGAGCTTACGGCCTATCTTACGGAACTGACCCGTACCGGGGTCTCGGAATATTTCAGGCCTAATTTCTGGCCCAATACCCCCGACATCCTGTCCGAGATCTTCCAGCGGGACGGCCGTCCCGCGTTCCTTTCCCGCCTGGTGCTGGCGGGTACACTCAGTTCCAATTATGGTATGTACGGCCCGGCCTACGAGCAGTGCGTCAACGCCGCGGTTGCCGGCAAAGAGGAGTACCTGAATTCAGAGAAGTACGAGATAAAAAACTGGGACCTTAACGCTCCCGGTAACCTGCGCCTGCTTATAAAAAAACTTAACGCCGCGCGCCGGCAGAACCCGGCCTTGCAGGCTACCAATAATATAAGGTTCCTGCCGGTGGATAATGACGCCATTATTGCCTATGTTAAAGCCTCTCGCGACGGCAGCAACGTTATAATAACCGTCGTCAACCTGGACGGCCGCCACCGCCGCTCCGGCTGGCTGAACCTGCCCTTGGCCGAATTGGGCCTTGCCGCGGATAAACCCTATAAAGTACACGACCTCCTGACCGGCGCGGCCTATAGCTGGAGCGGGGAGCGCAATTATGTGGAGCTGGACCCCGGTTCCATGCCCGCGCACGTGTTCAGGCTTGAGGGGCACCAGCCCCGGGTACAGGCATTTGACTATTATTCCTGAAATCAAATCAGACCGCGCGGCCTGGCCGGACCTGCTGCATTCTCGCCAGCGCGCGGTTCTGGAAAAAATACTGCCGGCCTACATAAGGCAGCGCCGCTGGTTTGGCGGCAAGGCTTATAAAATACGCGGTGTTAAGATCTCCTCCGTGCTCCCCACGGGGGAGAACTCCATGCCCCTGGTTTTAATTAATGTCGGCTATACGAACCGCCGTCCCCAGATCTACATACTGCCGCTGGCCTGGCGGCCGTGCCCCGCCGCGGACCGTATCCCGGCGGCCTGGCCGGGCGCTGCCATAGCCTGGCTGGAACTTTCCGGTAAAAGGGGGCTTCTGTATGACGCCACACACGACAAGGTTTTTCACGCGGCCTTACTTGCCCTGTTTTTTAAAAAGCACGGGCCTTCCGCCGCTAGGGAAGGCCTGACGGCCGAACAGCCGGAGGGGCCGGGCCGGGCGGCCCTGTTAAAAACCGCCCGGGTCCGGGCGTCCCGTATTATCACCGCGGAACAGAGCAATACCTCCATAGTATACGGTTCCGCTTTTTTCGCCAAACTCTTCAGGCGGCTGGAGAAGGGTATAAATCCGGATACCGAGATAGGCCGGCGCCTTACGGCGGGTGCGGACTTCCGTGCCATACCCCCGTTCATGGGTGCTATTTATCTTAATCGGGGCGGCCGGTTCTACGGTGTGGTGGGGCTTTTACAGGGATATTTGCCCAACCGGGGGGATTCGTGGAAATACGCGGCCGGCCAGTTAGCGGGTTATTATGAGCGCGTACTTGCAGGCCTGCCCAAAGGCGCTCCCGCGCCGGCTGCGCCGGATATTTTCAGTTTCGGGCCGGCGCCTGTCCCGTATGCCATTAGCAGGCTTATCGGCGCGGGCTGCTTTGAAAAGATTTCCCTGCTGGGGCGGCGCACGGCCCAGATGCACCTGGCTTTAAGCCGGGCCGGGACTGACCCTGATTTTTGCCCGGAACCTTTTACCCGCGGTTCCCAGCGGGCAGCCCATCGGGCGATGGCCGCTCTGGCCGCCGGCACCCTGCGCCTGCTTGAGCGCAGGTTCAGGGTACTGCCCGCCGCGGCGCGTCCGGCCGCGGCACTGGTGCTGAAGAATAAACCGATACTTATGAAAGTGTTGCAGGGCTTGGCGGCGCACAAGATCTCCGCCATGAAAATACGCACGCACGGGGACCTTCACCTCGGGCAGGTGCTTTTTACCGGCAGGGATTTCGTGATGATAGATTTTGAAGGAGAGCCCTCCAGGTCCCTGGCGGAACGCCGTCTGAAAAATTCCGCGCTGCGTGACGTGGCCGGGATGCTCCGGTCTTTCCATTACGCGGCCTGGGCACCGGTATACATTAAGGGAACTGCCGCGGCTGGACAAATAAAAGCCGTTGCCCCGTGGGCTGAACTGTGGTACTCCGGGATCTCTTACGTTTTCCTGCAGGCTTATTTTGAAACCTGCGCGGGGTCGGTTTTTATCCCACGTGACAGGGCCCAGGCAGCCGCCCTGCTTAGGGTATTCCTCATCGAAAAAGCCATTTATGAACTGTCCTACGAGCTTAACAACCGCCCACACTGGGTGCGCATCCCGTTACAGGGCTTGCTGCGGCTGTTGTCGTGAGTTGAGCCACAGTGCTTACATTGCCGGCGCATTTATATATTGTGGAACAGTGAGGTGTATTCCATGAAAGAAGGTAATATAACACGGGAATTCTCGGGCCTGCTTGGCCGGCTTATTGTAGGCGGGATCTTCCTCTACTCCGGCGTTGTAAAGGCCGCCGCGCCGGTGGAAGAATTTGCGAAGGCTATAGAATCGTATCGCGTTGTAGGCGCGTTTCCGGCCCTGCTTGCAGCCTACATTGTCCCCTGGGTGGAGATCTTTGCCGGGGCGCTGCTGGCGGCCGGTATTTTTACGCGGTACTCCGGCCTGTTTACGGCGGCTATGCTGCTGTTCTTCGAGGCCCTGCTGGGCCAGGCCTGGCTGCGCGGGCTGCCTATAATCTACTGCGGCTGTTTCGGGGCACAGGGGAGAAACTCCGTGGGCCGTGAATTCCTGCAGAACCTTGTGCTGCTTGGCCTGCTCTGGCTGGGGATCAGGCTGGGGCGGCGGTTTTCCGCCGATGCCGTAATAGGGCGCCACTCCGGGTATGCTGTTCCGGCGGCCTTTGTGCTGGCGGTCTGTGCGCCGGCGCTCACGCTGCCCTTTTTGGCCGGGCGGTACGGCGGCCGGAGTGCGGAAGTGCCGGCGGCCGCGGCGCCAAAGCAGGGTTCCGCGGCGGTTCCCGTTTTGCCGCGGAAAACTGCGGGCGGTGGCGGGAAGAAAACCGTAGCTGCCCCGGCACCTGAGTCCGGAGGGCGCGCCGCCGAAGCGCCGCCCACCAGAACTATTGAGGTGAATCCGGGTTTTGACGCCGGCCGCGATTCAGTGCGGGATATTAAAACCGCCCTCACGCTGGCGCGGAAGCAGCGCAAGCGCGTTATGGTAATTGTAGGCGGTTATTGGTGCGAGTGGTGTACTAAAATGAGCCGCCTTTTCCGCGAGGACAGCGTGCTGGCGGAGAAGCTTGGCCGCAACTTCGTTGTAGTAAAGGTTTATTATGATTTTTCCACGCCGGCGCTTCCGGAAGGTATAGCGGGTTATCCAAAAATGGCCGGTGTCCCGCAGATATATATTCTGGACACGGACGGGACCATTCTGGAATCTAAGGATACCGTGCATCTTGAGGCCGGGACGGGCTATGACCGGGAGAAAATAACGGCATTCCTGGATAAGTGGGCTGTTGGCAGCTGATAATAAGCGGGAGGCGCACAAACTTATGACTCAATCTCAGGACGGCGGTGTTTCCCACGCGCGGCAGCTTACGGTGCGCGCCGTAATAGCGGGCATGCTTTTGGGCGGCTTTATGAGCCTGTCCAACCTTTATGTGGCGCTGAAGACCGGCTGGAGCATAGGGGTTTCAATTACCGCCGGCATACTGGCGTACGCTATTTTCGCCGGGCTGTTCAAAGTTAAGCTCGTCAGCCGGCATTTCGGTATGCTGGAAAATAACGCCATGCAGTCGGTGGCCAGCGCGGCCGGCTACATGACGGGCGGGGGGACGGTGGCGGCCATCCCGGCGCTTATGATGATAACCGGCACGGCCATGGGCGGCTGGCAGATGTTTTTCTGGATTTCCTCTATAGCCATGCTCGGGGTAGTGATGGCCATTCCCATGAAACAGCAGATGATAAATGTAGAGCAGCTGCGCTTTCCCACCGGTGTGGCCGCGGCGGAAACTCTTAAAGCGCTGCACGGAGAAGGGGCCGGCGGCGCCGCCAAGGCGAGGCTCCTGGGCTGGGGCGGCTTTATGGGGGCGGTGGTGGCTTTCCTGCGCGACGCCAAAGCGGACTGGATAAAGTGGAACCTGCCCGAGAAATTCCAGATTCCTTTTGTTACCCTTAAGGGCCGGCCGCTGGCGGACTATACGCTGTCTTTCGAGGGCAGCCTGATAATGCTCGGGGCCGGGGCTATCATGGGTTTCCGCGCGGCGTGGAGCATGCTGCTGGGCGCGGTAATAAATTTCGGCATACTGGCGCCGCTGCTTTACGAGCGCGGGATAATAGATTCGCGGCTCGGGTATAAGCATATAGTGGCGTGGAGCGTCTGGTTCGGCTCCGCCATGATACTCACCAGCGGGCTGCTGGCTTTTGCCTTCCAGTGGCGTACCGTGCTGCGCGCCGTGAAAAGCGTGGGGTCGGCGTTCGGCGGGGTAAAGCTCAGCGCCGAGGAACGCACCGAGGTGCCGATGCTCTGGTTCTTTATCGGCCTGGCCGTGCTTTCCCCCGTTGTGATCTTCCTCGAATGGTTCCTGTTCGGGATAAAAATATGGATGGGCGCGGTTTCCGTTGGTCTTGGTTTCTTTATAGCGATAGTGGCCTGCCGCGCCACCGGGGAAACCGATACCACGCCCACCGGGGCGCTGGGCAAGATAACGCAGATAACTTTCGGCGCGCTGGACCCCTCGAATGTTACCACCAACCTGATGACGGCCAATGTTACAGGCGGGGTGGGGCTGCACGCGGCCGACCTGCTTACCGATCTTAAAAGCGGCTACCTGCTGAAGGCAGACCCGCGGCAGCAGTTCTGGGCGCAGTTCTTTGGCGTCATAGCGGGGTCGCTGTTCGTGGTGCCGGCTTACCGGTTGCTTATTCCTACGGCGGACATACTGGGTACCGATAAATGGCCTGCGCCGGGCGCGCAGACCTGGAAAGGCGTGGCGGAACTGCTGGCCAAGGGTTTCCATACGCTGCACCCAAGCGCGCAGGCGGCCCTGGCAGTGGGCGCGGTGCTGGGGATAGTTTTGGTCCTGCTGGAGAAAGCTTTTCCGAAATATAAAAAATACATCCCCTCGCCAACCGGCCTGGGGCTGGCTTTTACCACCCCGGCTTTTAACACTATTTCCATGTTCTGCGGCGCTTCCATAGCGCTGCTGATGGAAAAAAAGAACGCCGCCGCGGCGGAGCGTACCGTGGTCCCGGTGAGTTCCGGGTTTATTGCGGGGGAAAGCCTTATAGGGGTTCTGATAGCCGCCCTGGTGGTGGCCGGCATACTGCGTTAGGCCCGCGGCGGAAATTTAATTAAATCTTATGTCCGCCGGGGCCGGCAGGAAGTCCGGCGCTCTTTATTCTGGTCTAGCGTCCGGTGGTAACCGTGAAAGAGCATTCTGAGACCGGTGATAAGCCGGCTTTTGTCTGCAGTTCCACCAGGGGTGTCATTACCGTGTTCTTAGCAAGTACCATCTTTGAAAGGGCCATCACTCCCTGAATGTTGCCAATTCCGGCTGAAGCGCCGGTTGAACATATAAGTTTCGCCAGGTCGCGCGCCGCCAGCCCGATATTTTCCTTTACCAGGTTAACCGGAGGCAGGCTGATGTACATGGAGGCAATGCCGTTAAGTTCTTCGGCGATGCCGTTCCACAAGGCTATGCAGGGCGAGCCATGGCACGTGTAGTTAAGCAGCGCGCCGGCGCTGGTGAATTTACGGCAGAGCATGATGCCGGGCGAACTTGCGCAGTCCAGGGCAACCGGTTCATTGTCTTTAACAGTGGAGCGGGCTGCCCCGGCCAGGCTGGCTTTAAAGTCTTCGAAATATTTAACATCAAGCACAGGGGTGTATTGGATGTTAATGCTTTCTGGCGCGGGCTCCGGGGCCGTGGGCCGGATTATCGCGGCAGGTTCGGCGTTTATGCCCAGCCGGGCCTGCTCGAGCACCCCGGCTTTGGCTGCCGCTGAAAATGTTAACAGGACGGTTACGGCTAGTATCGTTCTTTTCATTAGAGCTCTCCTTAAAGGTTCTTGTACGGGACCTGCCTGATGCCTGAAAGTCCCTCTTGTCTATATTTTAGCCTTCAGTCAGCAAGAGCGCATGAGTCAAAAAGGAACAAGCACCGTGTTTATCGGCCTATACGGGATATGTGGCCAAAACCGCGGTTTTGAGAACATTCGCGTATTTGTGCGCGCAGGGGAGTAGTTATCTGGCGCCAGGGGACAGTAAAGTATTTCCTTCTGCCAGTGGTTTTTCACTGAACGGAAAACACGCCGGGGTGAGGATAAAATCATTGTGGCGTTGTGGCACTCGTTCATATTTATTTGTAAAATAGTGTGAATATGAAAACCACCGAAAAATCCCTGGACAGGTTTACCGTATGTCTTGAAAAGGGCCTGCTCTCGAGGCTTGATGAAATAGCGTCCGAACGCGGCTATCCCAGCCGGTCGCAGGCTATGGCGGACTTCATTCGCCGCGCCATAGTTAAACGTGAATGGAAAGGCGGGCGTGAATGCGCCGGGACCATCTCCCTGGTATACGACCCGGCCGATAGCCGGCCCGGCCGCGGCATAGAAGCCCTTCTGTTCGCTAATGCCAAAAGCGTACTTTCTTCCCAGGCGCACCTGCTGCGCGGAGGCAAGTTGCTCTGCACCATTGCGGTTACCGGCCGTCCCTCGGCTTTGCAAAGCCTTGCCGACACGCTGCGCGCCTTAAAAGGCGTTACCCACGGCTCTTTTTCAATAATAGCTCCGCTCTAAAGGAATGCTCCCATGAAAACAATGTTCGCGGCACTGCTGGCCTTTTATTCTTGCGCGGCTGTTATGGCGGCTGAAATAGGCATAACCGTAGTCACCCCGTCCAGGACCTCGCGTTCTATAGCGGATGTTCCAGGCGCTGTGGAGGTTATTCTCGGGCCGCAGCTTGAAAGCGCGCCGGGCGCCACCCTTAACGATAAGTTGGTCAACATTATTCCTGGCGCGGTTAGCAGCAGGGCGAACGGGATATATTCCTTTACTTCCGTAGTTACGCTGCGCGGCCTGCCGTCAAACGAACAAGGCAGAACGCTGGTGCTTCTGGACGGCGTTCCCGTCAACACCGGCGCCACCGGCGCTGTGAACTGGAACCGCCTGGCCATTGAGAATATTGACCGCATCGAAGTGTTCAAGGGGCCGGTTTCTTCGCTCTACGGCTCTAACGCTGCCGCCGGCGTTATAAACGTAATAACAAAAAAAACCTCTGCCGGCTACCGGCTGGGCACCTCGTACGGAACCTATAACACTTTCCAGACGAATGTCGGCGCCGGCGTTAAACTTAAAAAGCTCACCCTATCCGCGGATGGCAGCTACCTCACCAGCGACGGTTATAATTCAACGCCTCAGGCTCAGCGCGTTACCCCGGACTATACGGTAGATAAATATGTGCGGGAAAAGAACGTCTCAGCCAAAGCAACCCTTGACCTGGGTGAGAAAGGCGCAGTCGACGCGCAATATTCGCGCACGGAAGGGTTGCGCGGAGAAGGCACCCGTATACGGACGGTAGACGGCGCGAGCCGGCAATACAATACCGACTTCGCCCGCGCCGCCTGGCATGGTGAGAAAAACGGTGTGGCGTGGCAGACGCAGGCTTATTACCAGTTCGAGGATTATTCCCGGTTGAACGAGTCCACAAAAAGTGGCTATACGCGAGTAAATACGGAGGTGAACCGTGAGGATGCCGGCGGCCAGGCCGCGGCATCCATGCCGTTTGCCGGGCTGACGGCCACGCTGGGCGCGGACTATAAATTAGGGTCCGTTGATGCTACCGACCATAATGTTGCGCCCACCCCCGCATATGATTCAAAGAACCGCGGGCGTGCAAGCCAGTACGCCCCCTATGTCCAGGGCGAAAAGGCATTGTTTTCCGGCAGGCTCAAACTCTTGGCGGCGCTGCGGTATGACAATGCCAGTTACTTCGACGGCTATTTCTTTAATCCTTCCAACACCGTAAACCTCGTCAACGGCCCGCAGAGCGAGCATTACTGGGACAGTTTCTCGCACAAATTCGCGGCGTCGTGGCGTTATTCGGATATCTTGGAACAGTATCTTTCATACGGCAGGGGCTTCAGGCCGCCGGCGCTGGAAGATATGTGCCTGACGCTGCTGCGGGGTTCCGGGATCAATAAAAGGCTCAGTGTCGCTAACCCCGCACTTAAACCCGAAACCGTCGATACCGCGGAGACCGGTTTTAAACTGGCCCCGCTGGCCGGCCTGTATATAGAGCCCGCCGCCTATTACACCATAGGCCGGGATTTCATGTACACCACGGACACCGGTGAGATCATCGGTGGAACGAAGGTTTCCAAAAAAGATAATATCGGCAAAGTGAAAATATACGGAGCCGAGCTCCCTGTAAAATTCTATGCAGGAGCGATATCGTTTGCGGCAGCTTACGCCTGGTCCGACAGCGAAATAGAGAGCTATAACGGCCCCGCGGCTTTGAAAGGCAGGACCCTTACTTATTCCCCGCACCATACAGTTTCGTCCTCTATAGGCATAAAGACCGCGCCGGCGGATCTTACGCTGGGCTGGGCATATAAATCCAAGCAGTTCACTGCGGACGACAACAGTGCCTGGGTGGGCTGGTATCAAACCTTCTCCGCGTCGGTCTCTCGCGCTTTCTCGCGCGCGGTAAGCGCCCGGCTTTCGGTGGAGAATATCTTCGACAAGCGCTGTCAGGAAAGCTCCACCGACCTTGCCCCGGGCAGGACAGTGACGGTTTCCGTGGCGGCGAAGTTCTAATGTGAAAACAAAAAATGAGAAACTTATCTGGCGCAAAGCCGCCGTCCTGGGCAGTATCTGGGCTGCATCCGAGATTGTGCTTGGCAGCTTTCTGCACAATGCTCGTGTGCCGTTCAAAGGCGAGCTGCTTACCGCCATCGGCATAGCCATACTGATCGCAGGCCGCAGGCTTTGGCCGGAACGCGGCCTGCTTTGGCGCACGGGGCTGGTCTGCGCTGCCATGAAGTCCGTGTCGCCCAGCGCGGCCATTTTCGGGCCGATGACAGCTATCTTTGTAGAAGGCCTGCTGGCAGAAGCCGGGGTGCTGCTGCTGGGCGGGAATATTGCCGGCTACCTGTTTGCCGGCGGGCTGGTCATGAGCTGGCCCCTCGCTCATAAATTGGTCAACCTGCTTATCTTTTACGGCCCGGATACGGTAAACGTTTACCTGCGCGGAATAGATTGGCTGCGCCTGCGTTTTGGGCTGGAAACCGGGCATGTATGGGCGCCGCTGCTGGTTATGTTCGCGGCCTATTTCCTGGCCGGCATGGCCGCCGCAGCGGCAGGGCTGCGCGCGGGCAGAGAAAAAGCGGATCTCATGCGGCCTTCAGGTAAACAGTCTCGGTTCACGCCCCGTCCTTCCGGGGAAGCACGGCGCGCATATTCCCTTGGCGCACTTGTTCTGCACATTGTTTTCGTGGTGGCGGTAATGGCGGCCGGGCGCAAAATGCCCGCTGCGGCACTGGCGGCAGTGGCCGTAATATACGGCTATCTTTGCGCGCATTTCTATGCGCGCGCCAGGGCGTTGCTCGGCCATGCCGGTGTCTGGGCCGGGGTGCTGGCCGCCTCGATTATTGCCGGGTATATGCTGGGCAGCGCGCAAGCCGGCCTCTATATGGCGTTAAGGGCGTTCCTGCTTACGCTTGCTTTCGCCGCTATCGGGTGCGAATTGCTGAACCCGTCCATCCGCCGACTGCTGGAACGTTTTGGCGGCGGCGTTTTATTTGAAACTTTGGAATATGCTTTCAGTTCTTTGCCGGGTATTATTGCGGGGCTTCCTTCGGGACGTGATTTTGCCAGGCGCCCGTTGGCCGTTATAGGCGAAGCCGTGGCTCGCGCGCCGTTCTTTCTGGACACCGCAGTACGACCTGCTGTCTTTATAATAACAGGCGCGCACGGCGGCGGCAAGAGCGAACTGGTTATGGAGCTGGCCCGGCTGCTGCGCGCGGCCGGCAAGAGGCCGGCCGGAATTTGTGCAGCAGGGCTTTGGGAGAACGGGGTGCGCGCCGGCTTTGACTTTGTGGACCTGGCTTCAGGCAAGCGCGTGCCATTGTGCCGCCGGGGCGTCCCCGGCGCGTCCGTAAGGGCGGGGGAATTTGGGTTCTATTCCGGGGGGCTGGCCGCGGGGACGGCGGCCTTGTCCGCGGAAAACGCCTCCGGTGCTGATGTGGTATTCGTCGATGAAATAGGTTTTCTGGAACTTGAAGGCGGAGGCTGGGCTCCGGCGCTGGAACGGCTGTTAAGCTCCTCCCGCCCGGTGGTCATTGTGGTACGCGATTACCTGCTGGTCAGGGTGCTTGCGCAATGGGGTCTGCATTCTGCCGCGATATTACACGCCGGCAAAACTTCTTCCGCAGCTGCCATGGAATGGTTAAGGTGTCATCTTAATCCGCCTTAATGATAACTAGCACTCTTGACAATAGAGTGCCAGTATGTTATACTTTTCCTCACAGGCTCTACGCCTGCAATAAAAACTATCACAACGGAGGAAAAAACTATGGGCAACAAAAACATAGCCAACCTCACAAAACGATCAGCGGCGGCGCTGAGGCCTTTTGAATCCCTTGGCAGGGTGTTTGAAGACCTCTTTGACCTGCCATTGACGAGCGGCGGCGCAAATACTCCCCAAATAGACATAAAAGAAACCGATACTGAAGTGCAGGTGTCGGTGGCGCTGCCCGGGGTTGAAAAAAAAGACATAAACCTGGACCTCACGGAGAACGCGCTCGCAATTTCCTGTGAGCGGCGTGAGGAAAAGGCGGAGAAGGGCTTGGACGGCTACAGCCTTAAAGAACAAAGCTACGGGCGGTTCTATCGTTCTTTTTCCCTTCCCGCGCCGGTGAAAACCGGCGAAGCGAGGGCTTCTTACAAGGACGGCGCATTGAAAATTACAATGCCGAAGCAAAAAAACGGAAAGAGCCGTCAGATAAGCATAGAATAAAAGAGGAGGAAACCAATATGAACATTGAAGCAACTAAAATCGAGAAGGATATCGCCAAAATGCGCGACAACATCTATAACACCCTTGACACTTTTCTGGAGGGGCGCCGGCCCCAGTCCGACACCGACTATGCCGCGGAGTGGATCCCGGAAGCCGATGTGGCCGAGGATAAGGACGGCTTTACCGTTTACGTGGCCCTCCCGGGGGTTAAAAGGGAAGCCATTGAAACCGAAATAAAGGAAAACATACTGATTATAAGCGGTAGAAAGGCCTTGTCTCCCGAAGTGCAGAAATTGCTTGTGCGCCAGGAAATAACTACCGGGCGTTTCTACCGGGCGTTCAAGATCGGGGTGCAGGTAAGATCCAGCGCCGTCCGGGCTTCGCTCAAAGATGGCGTACTGGAAGTCAGGCTGCCTAAGTCGGAAGAGGCAAAACCGAACAAGATACTGATATCGTAAGGAACACCGGGCCCCGCCCCCTGGAAACGGGGGCAGGGGCCATATCCAAAATCTAAAGGAGGCAATATATGAGCACAAAAACACTTTATGGCGTTATCGGTCTGCTTTTAATCGCCTGCCTGGGGCAGGCGTATTATATCTACTCAAAAAAACCGGCCAGTCCGTTAGCCGCGTCCCGCACCGACTGGCCGTCCCGAACCGATAAACTGCAGCAGGATGTCCGTCAAAAGCTGCGGAAAGGTGAAGCCTTGCAGCCTGCGCTTTTCGACGACTTCTTTAATGACGAGTTTTTCGGCAGGCGCTTCAACCCGTTCGCGGAGATGGAGCGAATGCACAGGCAGATGGCTGAAATGTTCAGGGAATCGGAAAAACTTCAGTTCGACGACTCCTGGGGGAAGTGGTTCTCCGAAAGGATAGGGATGGGTGAGTTCAAGACCGCCATATCCCGCACGGACAAAAATGTGGTCCTGGCCATGACCATTCCCGGAGTCGACGGCAAAAATGCGGACATCAACATAAATAATGACCGCATCAAGATATCGTTCACCATAAGGAACGTCCAGGATAAAAAGGATAGCGTCGCAATGCGCAGCGAAACGTCGCAAAGCTACGTTAAAATAATGCCGTTCCCGGACGATGCCGTTCCCGGCACGGCGAAAACCGTTATGGATAAGCATACCATTATCATAACATTCGATAAAAAAACAAACGGCCAATAGGGGCCGGTCTGTCCTGGCGTGCGCGGCCCGTTTTGCGTAAGGTCCGCGCGCGCCATAGTGTCCGCAAATTCCCATCGTTCCAGGAGAGCGTTATGCATATACGAACGAAACTCTTTTTGATATTTATGAGCATTGCGTTTGCTTTTGTGGCCGCCGTCGTGTACGAAAGTGTTTTGGCCCATGAAAGAGCCGTTTCGAAATCTTTCCTGATTAAGGCGGAAGTCACTGCTGACCTTATAGCTAATGTGTCTCTCAGGCATATGGATGCAAGCGATCCATTAAGCATGAAAAAGTCGTTATCTTCTGCAACTCGTCTGCGGCACATAGGTTATTTGCAGGTATCCGATAATGAAGGGCGTCCCATTTTCACGCACGTTAATCCCGGGGTTAAATTTTCAGGCGGCAGAATCAATGTCCCCGGCAGGATGGTGGAAGACGGGATCTTTGGCATAAAAAAAGACCTTATAAATAATAACCGCCCTTATGGAACGTTGGAATTGGGTATCCATGTGGACTCGTCCGGAAGTGAAATGGAAAATGTGCTCTGGCGGGCGCTCTTTCAGGGGGTAGTATTTCTGGGCGTGCTTGCGGCGGTGCTCTGGGCTGCCAGTTCAAGACTGGCAAAGGATATACGGATGCTGGTGAGCGCGGCAGGGAAAATGAAGGATACCGAAATGCCCTCGCTGCCTGCCGTGGCCAAAGGGTCGGAAATGGGGCAGCTTTCCGCGGCTTTCAAGGGTTTTCATGATACTATTGCGGAAGAAAAAAATCTTAGAAAAGAAACGGAAACGCTTAATCATGATTTTTTCGCCATGACCGTGCATGATCTTAAGCAGCCTATCACGGTATTGAAGGCCGTAAATGAATTAATGCTTGAGGCGATAACCGGCCGTGCGTACGGGAAAAAAGAAATGGACCGGATCTCGTACCTCGCGAATGATTCTTTACGCCGCCTCAACGGCATGGTAGAGGATATCCTCAACATCTCCAAGCTGAGCTGTAATGATATCCCGGTCCAGAAGGAACGGATAATGCTGGAGAGCCTGATCAAAGAAAGCGCGGAAGAAAATTCCGCCACTGTAGGGGCCTCCGGCAGAAAGTGGTCCGTGGAAATTATGCCGGGAATAAAGGATTACTGCATTTATTGCGACGATGTCCTGATACGCCGTGTTATAGGGAATCTCGTCCTGAACGCCATCCACTATACGCCCGAAGGCGGTGAAATAACTCTGGGCGTCCGGCCCCAGGCCAAAGGCAGCGTCGAGTTGTTTGTCCGCGATACGGGAGTGGGTATCCCTGAAAAATTCCGGGAAGAAATTTTTAAGAAGTACGCGTCGCTTTCTAAAACCGCCAAAAATGTGGGCCTGGGGCTGGCGTTCTGCAAACTGGTGGCTGACAGGCATGGCGCCGGTATCAATGTGCGCTCGGAACAGGGAAAAGGCACTGAAATTTCCATTGTTCTCCCTATTTCCACGCCGGAAATAGTGCCTTTGCCGGGGAATCCAGCACATGATACCCTTTAGAATGACAGTATGCGAGCCGTGGGGTTGTAAAGTTGTGGACAGTTCTGACCCAGTGGTTGCAGCAGGTATGCCCCTCGTGTATCATTGGGCGGGGTGGGGCAATCTTCGTTGCAACAAGTGGGCTAATATTGGTGGCAGCTTTACAATCCCGGTTAGATGCCTGAAGGAGTATCGCCCCGTTAACCATGAGATTTATCGGATCGCAACAAGGAGCAACTTCGTTGTTTACACACTGCCGGTTCAAACAATATAATATCGGGGTAGTGCCAATATAAACAGGGTGTTAAGGAACGATAAATGAAACATCTGCTGCTATCCGCCATCTCCGCTGCGCTGCTTTGCGGGGCCGCCCCAACCGTCCGGGCCGCCTCCACGGAGGGCTTCGTGCCCCCCAATGATCTGAAGATTCCGGTCGGCTCGTCACTGGCCAGGGGTATCCAGGAGTCACAGTTTAATACCGTGTTGGACGTTGTCCAGAAAATCTACGGTCCCGAGATAGCTGCGCGCGGTAAAGAGCTGGTCATCAACCGCCTCTGGACCGATGCCACTGTGAATGCTTCGGCCCAGCAGAGCGGCAACCGCTATATCATCAATATGTATGGCGGTTTGGCCCGCCATACGGCCATCACGATGGACGGCTTCGCCCTGGTCGCCTGCCATGAGCTGGGACACCATCTCGGCGGCGCGCCCAAGAAGAGCGGCCGGTGGGCCTCGAGTGAAGGCCAGTCCGACTATTACGCTAATTTCAAGTGCCTGAAGAAAATATTCTCCGAGACCTCCAGCTTCGCCTTTACCCGCACTACCGGCGGCGACGAGCTTGCGGAGAAGAACTGCGAGCAGACGTATTTCACGCCGGAAGACCGCGTTGTCTGCGTCAGGGGCGCGATGGCCGGTAAGTCGGTGGCTAACCTGTTCAAGGTCCTGAGCAACGCGACGGTGGAGCCCAGCTTCGACACGCCCGATCCGAAGGTGGTGCCGCAGACCAATTTCGACAATTATCCTCCCACGCAGTGCCGCATGGACACGTACCTGCATGGTTCGCTCTGCGCCCAGCCCGTCGGCTCCGTTCTCAGCGAGACTGACGCCGTTCCCGGTACCTGCACCCGCTCGAACGGTTTCTCCATCGGGTTCAGGCCGCTCTGCTGGTACAAGCCCGGCGCCGCCGAACTGCTGCCGCCCGTAATCAACGGGCCCGCCTTCCAGGCTCCCGTCTTCTCCGTTCCCGGCGCAGCCTTCTCGGAGCTCCTTGAGGGTGACCCCTGGGCCCGTTAAGTTCCCGCCAGGTCCAAAAAGAAAGCGCCCCGGAAAAACCGGGGCGCTTTCTTTTATACTATGTTACCGAATGTGTCCGGTATATACCCCTCAAAAAATTGGCGCCCTCTACGGGATTCGAACCCGTGATCTCTGCCTTGAAAGGGCAGCGTCCTAACCGCTAGACGAAGAGGGCGTGCTGCTGCGTGTTTGTAAAAAGCCGGCTTTGAAACCGGCTTTTATTTTGTAGAATCATAGTTTATAAATTGCGGGGCGATGTGTCAAACCGGGTGCAGGGCAGATGCGACGGCGCAAGCGGCGGGGAATAGAGATAATATGCCGGACGAAATTAACGCGGGAGCGCCTGCGCAGGCCCCTGGCGGGCAGCAGGCGCCGGAAACGGAACTGCGGGCTGAGCTTGAGCGGGTGCGTGCCCGGGGTAAATTTTTTAAGACAGCCACTACCGTGTTTTCCGTTCTTTTCCTGCTGCTGCTGGCTGTCGCTTTCCTGGGTTACCGCAAGGTAATGCAGACCAAGGCACTCCTTGAGGGCGTTGTGCAGGGCTTTCAGCCGCTCGGGGGGCCTGATAATTTCAGAGACCCGAACCCGAACGCGCCCGCGCCGCTGCGCGCGGTGTTCGCGCCGGGGGCCGCTGCCGCGGGAGTTTCCGGCCTTGCCCTGCTGTCAATGCCGGCCGGCGCGGAGGCTGAGGAATATGTACAAGGCCACGCCGGGCTTGCTGCCGGGGCGGAAGCCGGGGGAAAAATAACGCAGGCGATGGGTAAATATTCGGACCGCCCGCTGGTGCGGGAATTCCTTGCCGAGCTGCAGGCGGACCCGGATTACACGAAGATGAGGGCGTCTAAAAATGGCGACAATCCGCTTACCATGATAGCCAGTATCCAGAAATCTCCCGGCATGAGGGCGCTCCTTGTTAAATATACCAAACGTCCGGAGTTCATGAAACTAATGATGGAGATTATGAAAGACCCGGACATGAGTCCCCTGCTGAAAGGGATGCCGGCGGGGAGAGGTGCGGCGCCTGCCGCCATATCCCCTGCCCCGGCAATGGTCCCGGTCAGGGTGCGGCCTGCCCTGGCCACAGAGAATTCCGACCCCGACGGCGACGGAGAGATAACTTTCGACGCGTCAGCCATAAGTGGTTCCGGCACGGCCTCTTCCCGCGCCGCCGGCAAGCCGCCTCCGCCCGTTGACAGCGGGCGGTAAGCGTGTTATACTATTATATATATGTGGTTCAGAACGCTGGCCCGTTTCCTGAAAAATGCGGCAAAGCCCGTAAGCGTGTTCATAATACCGCACAACGGCATGTCGTCGTTGCGCTTTAACCTGCCTGTTGTTTTCCTCCTGGTGTTCGGCGTTTCCTGGACGGTAATTACCATCTGGGCCGGCTATGTTGCCGGCCGGCATTTCGACTATTACGTTACCAAGGCGGACAATAAGGTGCTGCGCGCCAAGATGGCCAGCATTTCTGAGCGGGTGGAAGAGGGCATGGCCTACCTGGAAATGACCAGGCGCACCGATAACCAGCTGCGCAAAGTGCTTGGCATGGAGCCTGGCCTGATGGAGAAAGAGGAAGGCGTGGGCGGGGCGCAGAGTTCCGACCTGGCCGACTTCCGCCGCCAGCTTACCGCCCGGGCGGTTGAGATAAAAGAGACCGCGTTAAACAATTCACTGCAGGATATGCGGGAAGAATCCAGCAAAAGACTTTCCAGCTATACCGAGATCACGCTTTATCTTACCGACCGGCATAACGGCGCGCGCGCTACCCCGTCCATTTGGCCCGCGGCGGGGCGCATAACTTCGCCCTACGGTTACCGCATAGCGCCCTTGCGCATGGCAAGCGAGTATCATACCGGCATCGACATCGCCAACGAGTCCGGCACGCCAATTTACGCCACCGCCGACGGCGTGGTGAGGCACTCCGGCTGGGCGCAGGGCTACGGCATGTGCGCCGTTGTCGACCATGGGTTCGGCTACTCCACGCTTTACGGGCATATGAGCGAGATAGTGGGCAAGGAAGGAGACACGGTAAAGAGGGGCCAGATAATAGGCCGCATGGGT
>MGVB01000003.1:22543-23207 GCA_001800275.1 Elusimicrobia bacterium RIFOXYA12_FULL_57_11 | reverse complement strand
GCTGGTGGAGTAGGAAGGTTTAGTCACCAGCGCGAACGGCATGCTGCCGCGGGCGTTGTTAGGCGTCATGAAGGTGGGGAAAACGTGATGCAGGTCCGATTTCATGGGATAGGCTTTATTAAAGAAACCCTGCGGCCAGGAATGCTCGGCGTTCATGCCCTGGCTGTCTATAGTGCCATCGCCGTTGGCGTCGCCGGATTCCCTGTAATCCCCGCCATGCCCGGTAGAACCTTTAACGCACACCTGGGAGTAAAGGCAGGTTACGCCGGGGCCGCCGCCGCAGCCGGCATTATCGGCGGATGAAAACATGAACTTCTTCGCGTCCAGGTAGTCATGCCCTGCCGGCCGTACCGGCATTTCCGTCTGGGCATGCAGCTGTTGGAAAAGCTGCTCGCCAGACAGCGCGGGCGCTTTGTGCGGGACCGGCACCGGGAAGGCGATTTCAACCCCGGGAACCGAGACGAGAAGGTTTTCGAACGAAGAGGGGGAAAGTGCAAAAACGGAAGGGGATGAAAGAGCCGGAACAAGTACAGCCAAAGCTGCAAGCTTAAGCTTCTTCATCATAAGCAATTATTATACCAGTTTAAATCCGTATTGAAGCAGGACGAAATAAATCCGAAATTAACCGGCACACGTTCCCCGAATAGCCATACGCCGAAACTGG
>MGVB01000003.1:6981-22529 GCA_001800275.1 Elusimicrobia bacterium RIFOXYA12_FULL_57_11 | reverse complement strand
GCGGCTGGAGGGAAACCACGCAAGGGTTTCCTCTTCCGGGTGCGCGGAGGGCTACCCCATGCCCGCTCTTACACCATCTCACGACGGTTGCCCGGCGAGGGGGATTTTGATAATATAGACGATACAGTTAAGCACCCGCCGGAGAAGGTAAAATGAGACATCTTGCCGCTTTCGCATTATTAGTTCTCCTGCCAGGCGCACTTTCTGCACAAGAATTTTCAACCGCTGCCATGCGGCCGATAGCGCTGTCCGAGGCCTGCATGCTGGCGCTGGCAAAAAGTGAACAACTGGCCCGGCAGAGCGAAGGGATAAAGCAGCTGGAAGCCGCCGAGCAGCTTATAAATTCCGCCTTTCGTCCCGCTTTTGACCTCAACGCGGTCCAGTCCAAACAACAGAACTCGGCATCGGCAACAAAAGGCTACCTCTCCGGCAGCTATTCGCTGTTCTCCGGCATGAGGGATTATATTTCGGCGAAAGCCGCCTCCGCCAGAACCGGGGCCGCAAAGCTGGACCTCGACCGCGCCCGCCAGCAGCTTTACCTTGGCACAGCCCGCGCTTACCTGAACCTGCTTGCCGCCCAAAGGGAACTGTTTATACGCAGAGAGCAGCTTGATGTGACGAAAAAGCGCATAGCCGAACTTGAAGCCCGGGCTGATATAGGCAGGTCGCGCAAAAGCGAGACTATAGCGGCAAAGACGCAGCTGGCGCAGGACAAAGCCGCCTATTTATCCGCCGCCGCCGCGGAACGCCTTGCCCAGCAGACGCTTATGTTCCTGACCGGCCTTGATAAAGACCTGGCACCGGATTCGCCGCCGCTGCGCCAGCCCGGCGCACTTGAAGCCTACCTGAAGACGGCCATTTTACGCCCGGACCTGGCCGCAAGGCGCAGTTCTCTTGAGGCCTCGGGGCACACTCTTAATGCCCAGGACCGGAACCTCTGGCCCACGGTCACCCTTTCAGCCGATTATTACCCGGTCCGCCGCCCCATGTCCGCCCCTGAGAACCGCTGGGACGCCGCGCTTGCTCTCAATGTCCCGCTTTACAACGGCGGCGCGGCCCAGGCCCGGCGCCAGTCGGCCTATGCGGACAAACGGGCAGCCGAACTGGAAGTACAGCTGGCGGAGCGGCAGGCCCTTATGGAAGTCCGCTCGGCGTACGACGAGTTTAAATACACCTCTTTTCAGACCGCCAGCCTCGAAGAAGCCATGGCGCTGGCCACCGATAACGCACGCTGCCAGGCAGAGGATTATAAGCTCGGGCTGGTTACCAACTTGGATGTACTCAGCTCACTTAACACGGTACAGCAGACGCGGCTCACTCTTTCACAGGCCCGCGTGCAGGAAATATGGACCATGCTCAAGCTTGAAACCGCTGCCGGAGTGGAAATAAAACAATGACCCTTTCAGACCTCTCCATAAAGAACCCCGTCTTCGCGTGGATGCTGATGATAGGCCTCATCGCTTTCGGGTGGATGGGTTTCAGTCAGATGGGCATAAGCCAGATGCCCGACGTGGACTACCCCGTGGTGAACGTGCGCGTGAACCTGCCCGGCGCCGCGCCCGAGATTATGGAGACGCAGGTGACCGACGTACTGGAAGGCGCGGTAATGGGCATACAGGGCATCAAGGAATTGTCGTCCAGCTCCAAGCGCGGCAGCAGCAACGTCACAATAGAGTTCGAACTCAACCGCGACATAGACGTGGCCATGCAGGAAGTCCAGTCAAAGATCTCACAGGCGCAGCACGACCTGCCGCGCGATATAGACCCGCCTTCCATCTCCAAGACCAACCCGGAAGACCAGCCCATAATCCGCATAGCGCTCTCCGGAGACAGGCCCCGCAAAGACCTGATGCTGTTCACCAACGATTATCTCAAGGACAAGTTCACCACCATCGCCGGCGTGGGCGATGTGGATATGGGCGGCTACATAGACCCCAACCTCCGCATCTGGCTGAACGTGGACGAGCTGAACGCCAAACAGCTCACCGTGACCGATGTTATTAATACCGTGCAGAGCCAGCATGACGAGACGCCCGCCGGCTATATAGACACCGGCAAAAAAGAATTCAACGTACGCGTGCTGGGCGAAGCCGCCACTCCCGAAGAATTTTCAAAACTCATCATCACCGGCCGCGGGGGCGCGGCCATCTGGAAGAACTACCGCATTAAGGACGTGGCCAACGTAGAGGACGGTCTGGCCGACATCCGGCGCGTCTCGCACGTAAACGGCGTCACTTCGGTGGGCCTCGGCATAGTAAAGCAGCGCGGCTCCAACGCCGTGGCCTTGGCCCGCGCCGTGCACGCCAAGGTGGACCAGCTGCAGAAGACCCTGCCGCAGGGCATGAAGCTCACCGTGGTAAACGACACCACCCGCTTCATAGAGGAATCCACCAGGGAGCTCAACTTCACGCTTATCCTGTCGGCTATCCTCACCGGCCTCGTCTGCTGGGCGTTTTTGGGCTCGTGGTCTTCCACTATAAATGTGCTGCTGGCCATCCCGACCTCCATTATAGGCGCGTTTATCATACTGTACTTCATGGGCTTCACGCTCAACACTTTCACGCTGCTGGGGCTGTCGCTCGCTATCGGCATAGTAGTGGACGACGCCATCATGGTGCTCGAAAACATAGTGCGGTATAACGAGATGGGCTACAGCCGCGTGAAGGCCGCCATAGTAGGCGCGCGGGAGATTACCTTCCCGGCGATGGCCGCGTCCGTGGCTATTTTGGCCATCTTCGTGCCCGTCATCTTCATGAAGGGCATCATAGGCAAGTTCTTCTTCCAGTTCGGCGTCACCATGACGGCGGCGGTCATGCTGTCGCTTCTGGAAGCGCTGACCCTGTCGCCCATGCGCTGCTCCCAGTTCCTCAGCGTCGAGCGCACCACCGCTTTTGGCAGATGGATGGACGGCCTCTTGCGCCGCACGGCCGCCTTGTACCGCCGCATCCTGGAACGCCTGCTGGACCACCGCTGGAAGACGCTGGGGATAGCCGGGCTGGTCTTCGTCGTCTCGCTCGCCGTCGGCCGCAAGCTCCCGCAGGAATTCACGCCGTCACAGGACCAGAGCATGTTCCTGATGCGCCTGCAGACACCCATCGGCTCGTCGTTCGAACACACTTCAAGCGTGTTCGCGCAGGCCGAAAAATGGGCCTCGCAGCAGCCCAACATAATCACCTATTTCGGCATGGTGGGCATGGGCGACGTCAACTCGGCGTCCCTGTTCGTCAACCTCAAGCCGCCCGCGCAGCGCGTGCCGCTGACACCCGGCGGCCGCAAGCCCAACCAGCAGATACTCATGCAGCACGCCCGCAAGGCGCTCAAGGAAATAAAAGGTTTCGAGAAGGTGTCCATACAGGACCTGTCGCAGGCCGGCTTCTCCGGCCGCCGCGGCGGTTTCCCCGTGGAACTGAGTTTGCGCGGCCCGGACTGGGACAAGCTGGGCGAGTTGAGCCAGGAGATAAAAAAGCTCCTGACCGATTCCGGCAAAGTGGTGGACGCGGATACTGACTACCTTACCGGCATGCCCGAGCTGCTGGTGGTACCGGACCGCGAGAAAGCCGCGGCGCGCGGCGTAAACATGGCCGCCATAGGCGATTCGATAAACGCCATGATAGGCGGCCTGCGCATAGGCAAGTTCACCAAGGACGGCAAACGCTACGACATCAATGTGCGCCTGGTGAACAAGGACCGGCGCGCCTCTTCGGATATCGGCAAGATCTGGGTACGCAACAACCGCGGCGAGCTGATAAAACTTTCCGAGATAGTGGCCATAAAAGAGAAGAACACACTGATGTCCATCTCGCGGCGCAACCGCGAGCGCGCCATCAGCATCTTCGCCAACCCGGCCCCCGGCTTCTCGCAGAAAGAGGCCCTCGACGAAGCGCAGCGAATAGGCAGCGAGCTGCTGCCCGAAGGCTACCGTCTGCTGCTCTCCGGCAGCTCGCAGACCTTTAAAGAATCTTTCGGCAGCCTGTTGACGGCGCTCGTGCTGGGCATTTTCGTGGCGTACATGGTGTTGGGCGCGCAGTTCAACAGCTTCCTGCACCCGGTGACGGTGCTGCTGGCGCTGCCGTTCAGCGTGACCGGCGCCTTCCTGGCGCTGAAACTGGGCGGCCAGACGCTGAACATCTACAGCATGATAGGTATGATCCTGCTGATGGGTATAGTGAAAAAAAATTCCATACTGCTGGTGGATTTTACCAACCACCGGCGGCGCGAGGGGGGAATGGGCGTGAAGGAAGCTTTGCTGGAGGCCTGCCCGATAAGGCTGCGGCCCATCCTTATGACTTCTTTCGCTACTATAGCGGCGGCCATCCCGCCCGCGCTGGGCATAGGTCCCGGCGCCGAGACGCGTATCCCCATGGCTCTTGTGGTGATAGGCGGCGTGCTGCTGTCCACTTTCCTGACGCTGCTGGTGGTGCCGTGCGCCTACAGCCTCCTGTCACCGTTTGAAAGCCGCCGCCACGCCACGGCACTGAAGCAGGCCATGAAGGAATTAGGCGAAATGCCTGAAGGCAATTGATAAGTTATTTTGCTATAGTTGCAATATTCCCTGACGAAGAGGTTTATTAAAATGAAGAGACTTGCCCTTATCGCTGTTTTATTCTTTACACTCCATAACCCGGCCTTCACGCAGCTGCTGGCGCAGGTAAACGCCGGGATTCCCGCCGCTCCCCTGCCTGAGCAGGACACCGCACTTTCCGCCCTAGAGGACCTTAAGGGCGACAGCCGCTACTGGATCACCGTTTTTGCCGAAGACAAATACGACCGCACCGCTCTCCTTGAAGCCGGCCTGGACATCGTTGAGATAGATAAAAAAACGGTTACCGGCTTCATTACCGGGCCGGAGATGAACCTGCTGGCAGGCCACGGCTTCATCACCCAGAGCCGCCAGACCATCTACGAATACGCGAAAAAACACTTTAAAGACTTCCCGGCTGTCGACGCCGCCTACCACAACTATAAAGAAACCGTGGAAAAGCTCCAGGCACTGACCGCCGCCAACGTGGATGTGGCTTCGCTTTTCTCCATCGGTAAAAGCCTTGAAGGCCGCGAGGTGTGGTGCCTGCGCATTAACCCGGTTGAGAAAGGGGAAACTCCGTCCACACGCCCCGCCGCGTTTTTTATGGGTAACCACCACGCCAGGGAACACCTTACCAATGAAGTCGCCCTTGGCCTGGCCGAGCACCTCCTTGAGCGCAAGAACGACCCGGAGATCCGCAAATATCTGGACACGCTCGATATCTACATAGCGCCGATGACCAACCCCGACGGGGCGGAATACGACATACAGACCGGGAAATACCGCTGGCACCGCAAGAACACCCGCGTTAACGCCAATAAATCCATAGGCGTGGATCTGAACCGCAACTATGACTCGCGCTGGTGCCAGGCAGGCGCATCCCATTCGCCTTCAGCCGACACCTACTGCGGCCCTTACGCTTTCTCAGAACCGGAAACGGAGAATATTAAGAAATTCGTGGAAGCCCGCAGGAATATCAAGACACTTATGAGCTACCACTCCTACTCGGACCTGCTGCTCTACCCGTGGGCCGGAAAAGACGTGCCTCTGGATAACCGCCGTGACCTGAAGGTCTTCGAGACTATGGCCAGGGAAATGGTAGCTTTCACCGGCTATACACCGCAGCAGTCCAGCGATCTTTACGTGGCGACAGGTGACACCACCGACTGGGCTTATGACACCGCGGGGATCTTCGCCTTTACAACCGAACTTGAAGGCGGCACCTTTTACCCGGGGGCGGCGGCCATAAACAAGGCCGTCACCAACAATGTGAAAGCCGCGGTGTACCTGTTAAGCGTTACGGAAGATCCTTACAAACTGGCAAGATAAGAAAGCAGGCCGGGTAAAAGAAAAGGCCCCGGAAAGGGGCCTTTTCTTGCCTTCGGCCAACGCTAGTGGGCGGCGAACACAGCGGCGCCTATCTGATCGGCGAGGGAAGGATTGTCGATGAAAGGATTGCGGTTGCCCTGGAAACCTTCCACAAGGCCGTTGCGGCGCAGCTCATTGGCGTCCGGCGGGTCCTGACGGTTCCATTCCAGGAGCATAGGCACGCGGCGGATCCAGAACTCATCGTAATTCATACCTTGGCGTATACTCTTGTCATAGTAGCGTACCACAAAATAGAGCATAGCCCTGGCCACATTTCCTTTTACCGCGTCGGTCGGCTCGAATATTTCTTTGCCCAGTTTAGAACCTGCGGAAGTAGCATAAGAAGGAGCGGCAACTACGCCGAATTTGTAGTTGGCACGGCGCCCGTTGGGCGTAACGAAGGTGGGAGACAGATGATGCAGGTCGGCCACCATGGGGAGGCTTCTGTTAAAATAGCCCTGGGGCCAGATATGCTCGGCGTTGATAAAACCGTCAACCACGCCGTCGCCGTTCTGGTCGCCCTGCTCTTTATAGCTGTCGCCATTCTCGCTGGCTCCCTTGACGCATATCTGGGAGTAAAAGGTTACTATCCCTGGTGTGGCGCCACAGCCGGTATTATCGGCCTTTGAATACATGAACGCCTTTGCGCCTTTGTAGGATGACGGGGTTTTCTGTGCGGCGGGAGCGGTGGCTTCATGCAGGTAGGCGAAGAGCTCTTCCCCTGAAACAGGAGTTGCGGAAACTCCAGACTTATACAGCGCCGGTTGTGCCGCCGGCGGAACGGGAAATTCAAAACGCTGCTGTGAAATAGAAACTTTAAGCGCTTCAAAAGCGGACACCTGAGCGGCCAAGGGGGAAAAACTTAGGGGGGCAAGTACCGCTAAGAGCAGGACAGCGCTGATGCTTTTCAAGATTCCTCCGAAAACCGCGGTGACTTATCTCGTTGACTTATATCAATCATATTTTAACCAGCAATGCCTATTTAACAAGGGCCAAAGGACCTAGATACTCTATAGGTCGAAGGACCCATCCAATAAGAAGCCCTGTATACGGGAACGCTTATTTTTCCTAGAATAGTCCGAGGTTTTTTTTAATTAAAGGCGGTAAAAATGGCTAACCATGAAAAATTAGAGATAGCCTTCCACGGAGCGGCCGGCGAAGTTACCGGGTCACGCCACCTTTTAGGATTCCGGGAGGGGAACCTGCTGCTGGACTGCGGCATGTTCCAGGGACATCGCAACGACGCTGCAACGAAAAACCGAACTTTCAGGTTCCCGCCCGCTTCCATTGACGCGGCTATCCTGAGCCACGCCCATGTGGACCATTGCGGCCTGCTGCCGCTGCTTTACAAGAACGGCTGCGGCTCTCCCGTATACGCCACCTCGGCCACAACTGAAATAGCGGGAATAATGCTGGCAGATTCCGCCCGCCTGCAGGAGGGTGACGCACGGTTCTATAACAAAATACACGCGACTGAAAAACTCACGATAGAGCCAATGTACGACGAGGATGACGCCAAGCTGGCCATGAGCCATTTTAAACCGTTCGATTATAAAACCGTCTTCTCGCCGTTGCCGGGAGTTTCGGCCCGGTTTCTGAACGCGGGACATGTACTAGGTTCGGCCATGGTGATGCTCGATCTTGACGCTCCGGCGGGCCGCAGGCGCCTGCTTTATACCGGGGACCTGGGGCGGGCTGAGACCCTGCTGCTTGACGCCCCGGCGGCGCCGCAGGGCGTGGATTACCTTGTAATAGAAAGCACCTACGGCGACCGCACCCACGAGCCGCTTGTGGATGCGGCGGGTAAACTGGCCGAAGTTATAAAGAAAGCCGTAAAGGAGAGGGGGAAAATAATCATTCCCAGTTTCGCCCTTGAGCGCACACAGGAGATAATTTTTATCCTGGACAAACTGCGCCACGACAAGACCGTGCCGGAGATCCCCGTGTATATTGACAGTCCCATGGCGGTAAGCCTTACCGAGATTTTCGACCGGCATCGTGAAGGCGTCTGCTTCAACGCCAAATTCAGGGACTATTCCCGTACGGATGGCGACCCGTTCGGTTTCGACGATATACGCTACCTGCGTACCAGAGAAGAATCGCAGACGCTGAACAACAAATCCGGCCCCATGCTGATAATTTCAGCCTCGGGCATGTGCGAAGGCGGCCGCGTACTTCACCACCTGCGCAACGGCCTGGAGAAGGAGAACAACACCATACTGCTGGTGGGCTACCAGGCCCATGGGACACTGGGCAGGAAACTGCAGGACGGAATGAAAGCGGTCAAGATTTTCGGTATAGAACACGAAGTCTGGGCAAGCGTGGAAACCATGCACACTTTCTCTTCGCACGCCGACAAGAACGACCTGCTGGCTTTTATAAAAGCTGCAAACCCCGCGCGCGGCGTCTTCCTGGTGCACGGCGACGCCGAAGCCCGCGCCGCGCTGGCCGCGACCCTGGCCGCCGAAAACATAAAGAACGTAAAGTGCCCCGCCATGGGCGAATCTTTCGAACTTAGTTAAACTATTCGCTGCCCTGCCCGTCTATACGCCCCGGCCGCCCCTGACTGTGTATAGCACGGGGCGCTCTAAGGCATATTTCTCCGCTGTTGCCGCCTTATTACCGGCGAAAAAGGCTATAATATGGTTAACATATGAAAAAATTACTCAGAAAAATAGGCCTCGGAGCCCTGCGCACGCTGGGGCTGCAAAAAGAGGCCTCCGGATTCTACGGCCTGGGCATAGCTCCCAAACTAATGGATATCCTGGATAAAAAAGGTTTTGTGGTACCCACCCCGATACAGGAAAAATCCATCCGCGTGGCCACCGAAGGCAAGGATATGGTGGGCATTGCCCAGACCGGCACCGGTAAAACTATAGCGTTCGCCATCCCCATGATACAGCGCCTGGCCGCCAAGCCCGGCAAAGGCCTGGTACTGCTTCCCACGCGCGAACTGGCGCTGCAGGTAGCCGAAGTCTGCAGGGACTTCGCACCGCAGATGGGCATGGGAGTAGCCTGCCTTATTGGCGGAGAAGGGAAAGAACACCAGCTGCGCGATCTTAACCGCAAAGCCAGAATAATCATTGGTACACCCGGACGCGTTTACGACCATATCGAGCAAGGAGCGCTCAAAGTTCACGACGCCACCATCCTGGTGCTGGACGAGGCCGACCGGATGTTCGACATGGGTTTCGCCCCGCAGATAAACCGCATCATACGCTCGCTGCCCAAAGAGCGGCAGACCATGCTTTTTTCCGCCACCATCCCCGACGATGTTATGAAGCTGGCCAGCCAGCACATGAAGCTGCCGATACGCATAGAGGTGGCCAAGTCCGGAACCTCCGCCGCCAATGTAATACAGGAACTGTATGTAGTGCGCACCGGTTCCAAGCCGCTGCTCATGTCCAAACTTCTCGAGAAATACGCCGGCACCGTGCTGATCTTCGTTGAGACGCGCTACGACGCCGCCAAAGTGGCCAGCATACTCTCCTACATGGGCCACGCGGTGGCCGAAATACATTCCGACCGTACCATGGGCCAACGCAAGGACGCCATGGCCGGCTTCAAATCCGGCAAGTACCGCATACTGGTGGCCACGGACATCGCCGCCCGCGGCATAGACGTTACCGGCATAGAACTGGTGATAAACTATGAAATGCCCGCCGAGGACGACGCCTACGTGCACCGCATAGGCCGCACAGGCCGCGCCGGGCAGCCCGGCCGCGCCATCACCTTCGCTACGCCCGACCAGGGCGGAGACGTGCGCAGCATAGAAACCCTCACCGGCATTTCCATGAATCAGGTTACCCATCCCGAAGTACCCACGGAGACACTGTGGGGTTATGACCACGCAGCCGGAGGGCGCGGCTGGAACCAGCGTTCCGCCCGCAGGCCCGCTGGCGGCGGGGGAAGACGCCGCCGGTAATATGCGGACCCCTATAACGCGGACGCCGCTGCGCCAACAACACCCGGGTTTGGTTCTCCTGCAGGTGCTGGTGATCGCGCTGCTCCTGATTATCGCCACCACCGCTATCCTGCGCTGGCAGCTTAATCGTTACCAAGCCGTATCAAAACAGGAAAACCAATCAAGACTTGAGGGTAAAATCGCCGGACTGGCCGCATATATGCGCCAATGCCTGGCCACGGCAGGCTATCCGTCCGCTTCCTGCACTCCCAACGCCGCCCAGGCGGCCTGTATCCCCTCAGGATTATCCGTTGCCTTCAGCGGAACACCCCCGGCCTGTGAACTAAAAACGACCGCAACGGACTGACCGCCCTTCAATTCTCATAAAACAAAGAGGGGACGATGGACATCCCCTCTCTAATCTGCGCGCAAACCGGCGCCCGGCGGCAGCCAGCAGGCTAGTCTTTGTAAAGTTTGTCGAACTCCGCTTTATACGGCGCCACATATTCCGGCGCCATGGTGAAGATGGTGTTTTCAGTATTGATATCCTCCGCGGTGGCGGACCAGTTGAAAGAACCGTTTATAAGGAGCGCGCTGTCAAGCACCGCGAATTTGTGATGCATTATGCCATTAACGGCACGCCCTTCCTCATAATGCACACTGATCTTGTTTTTCCTGGCCTCGTCCTTAAAAGGAAAGGAGGATTTAAAATAAAGCAGCAGCTTCACTTTAACCCCGCGCAGCGCGGCGCGGTTAAGCGCGTCCATTATAGGCCGCGAAGTGAACGCGAACATGGCGACATTCACTTCTTTACGAGCGGCATCTACGGCCCTGATTATGGCGTCGGTCGTGCCGGCCCTGGGGGAGAATATATAATTAGGGAGCGTAACCCCGTTGAAAGCCACCGAGGGTTTTGGGTCCGCCGGAGGGACGGTTGGTTTTTCCGCCAGCGCGTTGGGCTGGCCAGCCGGCTTTGCCTGCCGCCACATCCACTCAAAATTAGCGGCATAACCGCGCACAATGCCCCCGTCCGCCACGAACATCATATTCTCGTAACTGGCGGTCTCCGCCAGGTTGCTCCAGTTGGCTGAACCGGTCTGCAGCAGCGTGCCGTCATAAATGCCGTACTTGCAGTGCATGGACCCGGAGCCGGCGCGCCCCTTCATAACGCGGGTCTCAATGCCGGAATCTATAACGGCCTGTATCTCTTTGCCGGCTTTGGGGTAAACATGGTCGTAATCGAAGATTATCCTTACCTTAACGCCCCGGGCGCGGGCACGGAGCATGGCGTCTATGGTTTCCCGCAGCTGCAGGTTATAAAGCGCCACATCCAGCGTGACCCTGGTCCTGTCTATGGCGGACACCAGGGCGGGGCTCATGCGTTCATCCCCGGTGAAAATATACGCGGGCAGGCCGGACCAGTCATATGCTGACTGTGAGGGGCTGAACATGTAGCGCGGCCCGGAGGCAGCTGGAGCCGCGACCGGCGGCTCCGCGCCGGAGATCAAATTTTCAAGAGCGGGGGCGCCGGATGAAAAACCCGGCACGGCCGTCAGGCAGAGTAAAATAATTAAATTAAAGACATTCTTCATGACATACCTCGCTGCATCGCCGATTAAGATACATAGACTGTAACAGTTCGTTTTCCCGTCCGTAAGCAGCAATAGCCCCATGCCGGCCTGTTTTTTCGGCCTAGTGCCGTGTGGGACTTAAGGCCGATGGCAACGCGCGGGCATTGCGCTATAATGGTGACATGCCGCAAGTGCCCGCGATAAAAATAAAGAGGATAATCAGCGAGGACTCCGGGTGGAAAGACAGTTTTACTGCGTTCTACTCGGATTGCGAGATCAAGAAACTCGCGCCGGGGCAGGCCCACGCCTATTTCGCGGCCTATTCAGGCAGCGAACTCGCCGGGCATAGCGTGCTTTATCTCGAAAACGGCCGGTGGGTAATGGACGGGCTGCGGGTAAAGCCTGAGTTCCGCCAGATGGGCATAGCCAAACGCCTTACCGAGGCCCGCCTCAGGCACGCGGTCAAGAACGGCGCCGGTGAAGTGTGGTATTCCTGCGAGGACGGGAACCTGGTAACGATTTGCTGCCACTTGGGCTTTGGCTTTGAAAAAGTCTGCCCGGACAACCATCGCTGCAGCCTGGCCACAGCGCACTGGTACCGCCTTAAAATAACACCCGCCGTACTTAAAAATATCTCCGCCACTAAATCTACTCTCCCGAGTAAAATTCCTGGTTCTCGAAAAAAACGCTGATTTCCCGGGTCTTAAGGAATTTAAGGTATTCCCTGGCCTGCACGCTTGAAACCGGCACGGCCACTTCCACTTTTTCCCCTGGAGACAGCGGGTCACTGTGGCCGTACGGTTTTGACCAGATAACGCTCCCGTCGTCCCCTTTAAAAATAAGAATACCGTTGAACGCGTTAAAGCGGCGCCGGGATACGTTTTCGAATTCCAGATAAATGGTAACTCCGATGTTTTGCCTGGTAACGAATTGTTTTTTTCTGATGAAATATACGGCTACGGGATCCGCGGGCGCCGCGGCCGCGCCGGGCGCCAGGACCGGGGTCGCGCCCTGACCCGTTTCCAGGGCGGTAACGCGTTTTTCAACTTTTGTTACCCGTTTTTCAAGCCCCGTAAGGCGGGTCCCGGTCTTAAGCTGCGCTGCCGCGGTCGTGAGGACCGCCAGCGCCAGGATAAATAAAATATGCCGCATATATTCAGGATAATTATACCTATTAATAGCAGGTGTCACAGAAATAAGATCCCGCCCCGGGCTGCGCCCGCCGCCGTTGAGTCGGAGGGGAAAACAATCTATTTACCTTTGATATATGGGATAATAGGTTATGACTGATACAATAACACCTCCGGCCGCCGGCTTCTACGGCCTCGGCATCGCCCCCAAATTACTTGAAACACTGGATAAACTCAAGTTTAAAATCCCTACCCCGATACAGCAAAAATCCATCCCCGTCGCCGCGGAAGGGAAAGATATGGTAGGAATAGCCCAGACCGGTACCGGCAAAACCATAGCCTTCGCCATTCCCATGCTGCAGCGCCTTGCCGCATGCGAAGGAAAGGGCCTTGTATTGGTGCCCACGCGCGAATTGGCGCTGCAGGTAGCCGAAGTGGTCAAGCAATTTGCTCCCCTTATGGGCATGCAGGTAGCAGTGGTCATAGGAGGGGAAAGCGTGGGCCGCCAGCTGCAGGACCTGCGCCGCAAACCCCGCATTATTATCGCTACCCCCGGCCGCATGATAGACCATATCGGCCAGCGCAACGTAAGCATGTCCGATGTCCGCGTACTTGTGCTCGACGAGGCGGATCGGATGTTCGATATGGGTTTCGCTCCCCAGATAAACAAAATAATAGCGACATTGCCCAAAGAACGCCAGACCATGCTTTTCTCCGCCACCATGCCCGACGAGATAATGAAGCTGGCCGCCGCGCACATGAAGCTGCCCATCCGCATAGAGGTGGCCCGCTCCGGCAGCATTGTGGAAAAACTGGAACAGGAACTTTTTATAGTAAGCCGCGGGGATAAACTCCCTCTGCTCGCCAAACTCCTGGAAAAATACTGGGGCAGCGTGCTGCTGTTCGTGCGCACCAAGCATAACGCGAAAAAAATAGCCAGGGAACTGCGTGATATGAAGCACAGTTCAGCAGAGATTCATTCCAACCGCTCCCTGCCCCAGCGCAGAGAGGCTCTTGAAGGGTTCAAGGCCGGCAAGTACCGCATTTTGGTGGCCACCGACATCGCCGCCCGCGGCATCGACGTTACCGGCATAGAGCTGGTGATAAACTACGACCTGCCGGACGAGGATGAAAATTACATACACCGCGTAGGCCGCACAGGCCGGGCCGGGCAGCCGGGCCGGGCCATAACCTTTGCCTCTCCGGACCAGGGCCGGGATGTGCGCAATATCGAACGCCTGATGCGTATGCCTTTGCCGGTCTCGGTTCACCCGGACATAATGCCCGCAAGTTTCGGCTTCAGCCACAACGGCGGCGGCCGGCACCAGCCCGGGGAAAAGCGTTCGCCCGGCACCAGGCCCGGTCCACGCCGGAGCTATGAGGCAGACAGGCTCGGGGGACAACCTGGCGATACCCCTGAACAGGGCAACGCCAAGCCCATTCCCGCGAATGCTGATTTCGTCCGGGCATCCGAAACCCGGCGCCCCTCCCAGCCGGGCACCAACTTTAACCGCCGGCCGGAAGGCCCGCGCCGGTCCGGCCAGCGCCCTCAGGGCTGCGACAGCAGCGCGCACAGGCGATCCGGCGCCAGGCCTGGGCAACGCCCGGAGCGGGGTAATACCCGGTCCGGGACGCAGGGCCCTGACCGCTACGGCTCAAGGCCGGGCTACGGCCCCGCGGATGGCCCGCGGCGCTCCCAGGGGTCTTCCTCCCGCCCCTCGATAGTCAGCCCGTCGCCATACTTTGACGAACCCCGGCGCAGGCCTCCTTACGGCCGCGGCGCCCAGGCGCATGGGCCAAGGCCCGCCATCAACCATCGGCCGGAAGCGCCCAAGCCCCAGCAGGGCGGCTGGTTCTCACGCTTCCTTAAGAAGAAGAAAGCCGATTACAAGAACGAGTAACCCCGCAAAAAAACCGCGCCAGGAAAGCCTGGCGCGGTTTTTCTATGCCCCGGCTCAAACGCCTCAATCGTCCGTGGTTACGCCGTTGAAATAGTTCCGCCTAAACACTGTTTCACCTGCGGCAGGATCTTCCGTCGGCATAACATGGGTCCAGTACTTCGGACTTGTCATAGTACCGGTATTAAGCATTTTCTGATCGATCGAATAGATAACATTACAATCGCGCTTGTAGGGCATGTAAGGGCAACCAAACTTGCTGAACACGGCGTACCGGTAATCGAAGCCCCCGTCGCCGGCGGTGGCCCGACCCTGGGAAGAAAAATATTTAAAGCCGACAACGGTGTCGTTGTACGCAGGCTGCGGTTCTCCGGCGGCGTTAATGTAGTTAAGGAACACCACGGCATGCCCTGTTTTGGTGGTGCGGTTTATGTTTACGAACGAGCCGGGCTTAAGTTCCTCGAAGACCGTGCGCTGCCCCATGCCGAAATTAATAAGGGCATCCGCGGTGCCGTTCGCGTTAAATTTGGAGTTAACCCAGATATGTCCTTTTATATCTCCGACATTAAGGCCTTCAAAGCTTTTTTTAGGCAGGTACTCGTAAACCGAATAATCACCCGTCTCTTTGGCATAAATGTCGTAAGCGGTAAGTATAACCTCCATCATGGCCGCCACGCACATGGTCAGAGGGGGACGGCGCGCGGGAATAACGCCGAAAGTGTGATACTGGATGTCATGGGTCAATATTGAATTAATATCGTAACCCAGCAGGCCGTAGCCGGCGTAAAGCTGCTCGACAGCCCGCAGAATATAAGCGTTGAAATACAGGTCGGCCGGAGGAGTATCCTGGTGAAAAGGCACAACGGCTATTTTACCGGCGGACGGGGGAAAGGAAAAGGAAGCTATGGTCCCGGGACTGACATCTTCAAGGGTCAGTGGCGGCTCCGCGGCGGCCGCGAAGGGACTGGATAAAAACACAAGGGAGGCGAGTAGTTTTAACATGGCGGCCTGTGCCCGGCTGACTAATATCAATTATACAAATTGCAAATCAGGGGTCAATAGAAAGAGAAAGGCCCGGCCTCATGAGACCGGGCCTTTCTATCGCGAACGCGCTTATTTCACTACGCTGTTTATCCAGGCAAGAACAGCACTTAC
>MGVB01000003.1:0-6972 GCA_001800275.1 Elusimicrobia bacterium RIFOXYA12_FULL_57_11 | reverse complement strand
GACGCCGTATTTTTTAGGCTGGGCACAACCTTCACCCCAACTCACAACACCGGCAAGGTAACGACTGGAGCCGCTGCCCATTACAAGCGGCCCGCCGCTGTCACCCTGGCAGGAATCCTTGCCGCCGGCCTCGTAACCCGCGCAGAGCATCCTGTCGGTCAGCTGCCCGGGGTAGGCCGCTTCACAGACCTTATTTAAGACCATCGGCACCGCCACTTTAAGCAGGGTATCGGAAATCTCCCCGCCCTCGCTGGTGGTGCCCCAGCCGGTGGTGACAAAATCCGTTTTGCCGGTCAGCTCTTTGGAATTCAGAGAGACCGGGGGGAATTTAGATGCCGCGTCCAGCTGGATCAGGGCAAAGTCATAATCCATGTTGTTCCTGTTCCAGTTAGGGTTCTTGACCACTTGTAAGGCGGTGAATTTCTCGGTTCCTTCCATCAGGCTGAGCTTGTGGAGGCCGATAACAATGGAATTAAGGTAGCCGCCTTCCACACAGTGGGCGGCAGTAAGCACCCAATTCTTCTTGATCAGCGAGCCGCCGCAGAAATGGCCGTAAGAATTGCTCTGAAGGGAAACGATAAAGGGGAATTCTCCTCTTACCGCTTCCACACCGCCGACTATACGTTTATAATTGAACACTTTTGGCCCTGTATTAAGGGCAGGTTCCGGCATAGTTACTTGTACGGTTCCCAATGCCACGGAGACGCCGCTGCCGGCTGAATTGTCAAAACTCACCACATCTGCCGCATTGGTTATCCCCGGAAATAAAACCAGGGCGATGATAATGCTTATTTTCCTCATTAGTTGTCTCCTAAAAATTTACAATAACCGCTGGTATAGCTTGCTGCCTGATTAGTTTCCCAAATATTTTTTAAGAAGTCAATTAACCGCAGAGTATAGAAACATACCGGACTTTTTAGGCGTTAATTCCGAACCATCAGGGAAGGTTCCGCTCTAGCAGACAATTGTAAAAAAATAGCCTAGCCGGGGCGCGCTGCGCACTCAAATTCGGTCAGTCTATCCTTCCAATAAGGCGCAGTATCCCGTCGAGTATGGTCAACGGATGCGGAGGGCAGCCGGGGATGTAGAGGTTCACCGGGATATCCGAGGGAATGCCGACGCACTCTTCGTGGCCCGCGTACGGCCCGCCCGCGATAGCGCAGGCACCGCAGGCAATAACCACCTTCGGGCCCGGCACCGCGGCGTAAGTTTTGCGCAGGGCAAGCTCCATATTTTTCGTTACCGGCCCCGTTACAAGAATACCGTCCGCGTGCCTCGGCGAGGCCACGAACTGCACTCCGAAACGGCCCAAATCCCAGCCGATTGTCTGCAACACGCTGCAATCCGCCTCACAAGCCGCGCAGCCGCCCGCGCTCACCTGCCTCAGCCTGAACGAACGGCCCAGTATCCTGCGCAGATCCGCGGCCACAGGCTCCGCCCGCTTGAAATCAGCCGCCCCGAGAACGAGGTCCTCCCGTGCACTCGCGCAAAGTTTATACTCCGCGGTAAATTCCACGGACTCCGGCGCGGCCTTGGCGCAGCTACCGCAGAAAACACAGCGTCCCATGTCAAATCCGCCGCCGGGTCCGGCTGAAATGGCCCCATAGGGACAGGCCTGTTCTGCCAGCGCCGTAAGAGCTTTAACTTTCGGCAGGCCAAGGCCGCGCGAAGGCAGTTTCAGTCCGGGGGACGGGAACTCCATGGTACGATACCCCTGGTTGAATCTTGCGATTATTTCTTTGAACATATAAACCTGTTTACAGATCGTGCCCGCAATAAGACAGATTGAAGCTTTTGTTGCATAACGGGAAATCCGAGATTTCCCCGTTCCTGAGCGCCATGGCGAGCCCCATCCAGTTATGGAAAGACGGGTCCACCACTTTATAGGAACGAAAATTCCCGGCAGCGTCCGTAATGGCAACATGGCAGATCTGCCCGCGCCAGCCCTCTATGAGAGAAACCGCCGCGGCGCCGGGCTTAAGAGGGCCGCATTGTGCGACAACAGGCCCGCCCGGCAGTGCGGCCAGCCAGGAGCCTATAAGCTGCGCGGATTTCTGCATTTCGGCCCAGCGCACATACGCGCGCGCGTAAACATCGCCCCTACCCGAGGCGGATAAAGTGAAATCATGATAAGGACCGAACGGGAAGTTCCGACGCGTGTCCAGGGGAATACCGCAGGCCCGCGCAACCGGCCCCACCAGGCCAAGACCGCGCGCGGCGTCAGACAACAGCAGGCCGGCAGCGTCAAAGCGGTCCACCACGGAATTTGTTTTCAACAAAAGCGCGACCGCAGCTTCGGCGTCCCGGAACGCAGCGTCCAGCCGAAGTTTAAGTTCCGTTACCAGCGCCGCGTCCAGGTCGAAATTAACTCCGCCGGGAACAAACATGTTCCGGCCGAAACGATTACCGCAGATCAAAGCGGTCATGTTAAGAAAATCACCGCGCAGCCGACCGCAAAAGGAAGCCGTCGGCAGGTAGGCGACATCACCCGCCAACGCACCCAGGTCGCCGGTATGGTTAGCCAGTCGTTCAAGCTCCAGCATTATGGCGCGCAGCACCTGCGCCCTGGCAGGCACCGCCGCGCCCGCCAGCGCTTCCACTGTGTCGCAATACGCCCAGGCGTGGCCGGCGGTGGTATCCCCGGCCAGGGTTTGGGCATAATGCAGACTTCGGGCGTCGGGTCCGCAGGCCAGGCGGCGTTCAACGCCGCGGTGCTGGTAACCCAGCGCAATTTCGAGGTGAAAGACCTTTTCCCCGTGGCATTGGAAACGGAAATGACCAGGCTCTATAATTCCCGCGTGCACCGGCCCCACGGCAACTTCATGAACTTCGCTGCCATGGACCCGGAAATATTCGGCCACTCCCGGCTGCGCCGCGGCACCCGTAAACCGGACCGGTTTCAGCCAGGGATGCCCCTGCGGCCTGAGGCCGGTTATTTCATATATTTCCCGCTCGAAAAGATGCAACTGCGGCAGTTCAGCCGTCAGCGACGGGAACGAGCCCGCCGCCATTGTGGAAACGATTTCAAGACGCCCTTGCGCGTCCCGGGCTATCACCATCACAAGCCGGAAGGCGCTTTCCTCGGTAATGGCGAAGAACGCCGCCGCCCTGCCGCCCGAGCGAAGCTTGCCGGTAACGCTTTCAGCGAACTCCTCTCCGGACAGGAGGGGGATATTCTCAAGGAGCACAGGGGGTATGCTCATGGGACCCCCCTTATAAGGAACTGGGCGCCGTTCAGCAGCGCATCAAGCCAAACCGGCACATAAAGCCCCAAGCCCAGCACGCAGGCGAAAAATATACATATCGGCCAGACCATCCCGCGCGGCTCGGCGAATACTTTCTCGTCGGTGGCCTGATTTTCCCGGTTCCCGAACGTCATATTGATAAAAATACGCGCCAGGCCGGAAAAAATTATGCCCAGGAAAACAAGGTAAACAGCCGCCACCAGGTACCTGCCGGAAACTATGGCTTCTTTAAGTATCAGGAACTTTCCCAGGAAGATACCGGAAGGCGGCGTGCCGGTTATCAGGAACAAACCCGCCAGCCAGAGCGCGGCTGTCTTCGGGGCGCGCCCCAGCAGCCCCTTAACCTCGGTGATGCGCTTTGTCTTATACGCCGCCAGGATGAGCCCGGAGGTAAAGAACAGCCCGGCTTTAGCCAGTGAATGCCCGACGGCGTTGAGCAGCGCCCCGTAAACCGCGCCGCCGCCCAGGCCAGTGCCCAGCGCCATTATTCCCATGTGTTCAATGCTGGAATACGCAAGCAGGCGCTTATAATCCCGCTGTCCCAGTATGAAAAGGCCCGCCGTGGCCAGGGACAGGAGGCCAAAAAGGAGCAATATGCCGCCGGAGAAATCAGCCAGCCCCGCCCCGCCGCAGATTTGCACGGCGCGCAGTATGCCCAGAAAGGCGCAGTTCAAGAGCGCGCCGCTGAGCAGGGCGGATACCAGCGCCGGGGCCTCGCTGTGAGCATCGGGCAGCCAGGTATGGAACGGCGCAAGCCCCATTTTGGTCCCGTAACCGACGAACAGGAAAAGGAACGCGGCCTTGAGCAGTGGTTTGTCCAGGAGGGCGGCGCCGCCAAGCAGGGCGTCCAGGTTAAGTCCAAGGTCAGATTTTAAACCGGCCGCGCCCAAAAACAGATTTCCCATAAGGGCCAGCGCTATTCCCACAGAACAGATAAGCAGGTATTTCCAGGTGGCCTCCAGCGAACGCTTGTGCCGGTGGAAATAAATAAGGGGGGCGCTCAAAAGCGTGGTAGCTTCTATTGCCGCCCAAAGTATTCCCAGATTACGGCTTGCCGTTACGGCCGTCATAGCGGCCAGGAAAAGGAGCAGGCAGCCCGTGAATACGGCTTCGGGAGCGTTGTTGAAAATAAACCCCTCGTCGGCTTCTTCACCGGGATCGCGTTTTTCAAGTTCCAGGTAGCACACCGCATATATGGCGGCCCCGAAGAAAAGCGCGGAAGTTACACCCAGAAAAATAAGGCCAAGCTCATCCAGACCGAACCACTCGCCATAAGCCGCGGCAGAAGTACCGCAACCGGCACCCGGCCGCTGCAGGAACAGCGCGGCGGTAAGCACGCTGTGGCCGGCGGCGGTCCAGAGCAGCAGCCGGCGGCGCCGCACGTCATCCGAAATGATAAACGCGGCAAGTCCGGCGACAAGCGGCAGAGTTAAAAGGGCCGTCACCATTTCGCGTCCTCCGGCCGATGCCAGTCGGTCAGCTCCGCCATCTGGTCCGTGTCAATGTGGTCGAATTCCCGGCTTATATGAAAGATCGCGATCCCCATGACGAATACCGCCACAAAAACGTCCAGCAGTATGGCCAACTCCACCATCAGCGGCTGCTCCACGAACAGGGCCAGCCCGAAAATATAAATACCGTTCTCTATCACCAGGTATCCCAGCACCTGGGTGATAGCCTTAGCCCGGGTCGTTATAAGCAAAAAGCCGGTAAAGATAGTGGCAAGCGAAGCCGGGACAATATATGCCACGCTGGAATGCGGCAGCGGCAGGCGCGACCCCAGCCAGGACGACGCCGCAAACGCGCCCAGACAGAGCATGATAGAGGCCGGGTAGCCTATCAGCGGGTCAACGTCCCTGCGCGCCCCTGTTTTTTCCCGTGCACGGAACATCAGCCATGGAAAAACAACTCCCTTGAGCAGTATTATGAAACCGGCAAACGCCATGGCGCGGCCGCGGACGCCGCCAGCCGCCAGCAGCGGCAACAGACCGGCCGCCACACCCTGAACGGCGGCCAGGCGGATACAGACGGACAGCGACCCGGAAACGGCCAGGGCCAGGTTCAGCAAAATTATAAAAACTATGGTAAGTTCGGCGAACGTGTTCATAAAATAACCCGCAGACCCCTGTAAACCCCGCTACCGTCCTGTCTGGAAAAGCAAAGCAAGCACCGAAAAAACTAGCGCGGCCATTAAAAGATACTGCACTTTTATCATGCGCAGCCGTGCCATTACGGATTCCACAACGCCTATGCCCGCCGCGATAACCGCCATCATGGCCAGGAAAGCCAGCCCATCGTAAAGCCATGAGCCGGAATGCCGCGGCAGGACGGCGCTGGCGATAAGCGCCCCGAAGAACCATAACTTAAGCGCCGCGCCGTAAAGGATGAAACCCAGGTCCGGGCCACCGTGGTCCAGAACCATAACCTCGTGGACCATGGTAAGTTCAAGATGAGTGTTAGGGTCGTCCACCGGCACGCGGGAATTTTCCGCCAGCAGTATTATGAACAGGGCGGCGGTCAGCAGCAGCAGCGCGGGCGCCGCGGCCTGCCAGGAAGCGGGCTCGAGCGCAAGGAACATGCCGGAGAGGGACAGCCTTCCGGTTGCCTTGGACAGCGCGGCGAGGGACAGGAAAAAAGCCGGCTCCGCGAATACCGCGAACTGTATCTCCCTGCTTGCGCCCATGCCTTCAAAACTTGAGCCGGTATCCAACGCCGCCAGCACCGTAAAAAACCTGGCGAGACCTAGCAGGTAGATAAGGAATATAAAATCACCGTCAAAAGCCAGGAAGCCGGGCCGCCCGGCGAACGGCAGCGCTGCCAGGGCGCATAAGATTGCGCCCAGACCGATTATCGGCCCGGCCCTGAAAAGCCATGTGGTAGTGCGGCTGTATACAGAAGTTTTATAGCTGAGTTTATACAGGTCGAAATACAACTGCAGCAGCGGAGAGCCGCGGCGGCCGGCGAACCAGGCCTTAACGCGATTTATTATTCCCAGCAGCAGCGGGGAAAGACACAGTACCGCCAGGTACTGTATAAGCGGCTTTATAGTTTCCATAACAAGAGTGCCATAAGGGCCGCCACTATATAAAGTATGTAGAACTGCAGGCGCCCGTGCTGCAGCCAGCTTACGCGGAAAGCCAGGCCGCGGAGCCGCACAAAAACCGGGGCGTATAAATGTTCATAGACCACTGACCTTGCCTCGCTGGAGAAAGAAGCCTTGCCCGGGAAATAACCGGCGATCATAGGGAAATTCAGGGTTTTGCGGAGCAGCGGCTGAAAAAAATCAGTAAGAGGCCGGGAAAAGGAAGAAGCACCGTACTGCATGCGCGCCGAAGGAGCCGCATAGCCGCAATCCCAGGTGAGCCCGGCGGCAGCCGGCCTGCCGGAGAGCACGAACCGGCGTTTTTCCGCCAGCACCCACACTATGGCGGCCAGCGCCAGAAAAGCGGCGGTTAAATAAATAAAGGGCGTGGCGGCGGCGGCGCTGAAATCAAGCGTGGTACGCAGGCCAAAAGCGGCGCCCAGAGCCGTTGAAACGGGCAATATCAGGACCGGGGCAGAGAAGCTGGAAATTACGCAGGCAACCGCCAGGATAGCCATACCGGCCGTCATCAGCGGACCGCAGTTGCGGGCATCCGCAGCGCCGGGCGTGCGGGGTTCGCCAAGGAAAACCGCGCCGGCGGCTTTGGTGAATACGGCCAGCGCCAGCGCCCCCGCCGCGGACAGA
>MGVB01000002.1:1721-22812 GCA_001800275.1 Elusimicrobia bacterium RIFOXYA12_FULL_57_11 | reverse complement strand
AGCCGCCTGCGCCTGCGCCGCCGCCTGCGCCGCCGCCCGCAAGCCGTTTGTTACCGGCACTACGGGGTTTTCCAGTGCCCAACTGGCCGCGCTTAAAAAATTTTCCAGGCGCATCCCGCTTTTCGTCTCCCCTAATATGAGTCCTGCCGTTAACCTTACCTTCGCCCTGGCGGGTTTCGCGGCCGGGCGCCTTAAAGGATTTGATATATATATTAATGAAGCCCACCATAAAGCGAAAAAAGACGCGCCTTCCGGGACGGCCCTGCGGTATGCGCAGTACGTGGCGGCGGTCCGCGGCGGGCGGCGGCCTCAGATCACCAGCGTGCGCGCCGGCGACATAGTGGGCGAGCATACCGTCGGTTATGCCGGCCCCTATGAAAGGGTCGAACTTACCCATCGGGCGCATTCCAGGGCCGTGTTCGCGGCCGGCGCGCTTAAGGCCGCTGCCTGGGTTTGCGGGCGCAAGCCGGGGCTGTACGATTATTCCGACCTGCTCGGGCTGAAAGGGCTGCTGTGACAGGCTTTTCGCCCCAAAAGGGCGGCGTCTGCCCGGGGTCTGGGTGAGTATAAAGGAGATTTATGAGCAAAGCTGAGATATTAAACTGGTTCCTGTTCGCCATCGGCGCCGCCGCGGCGCTGGCGGTTTACGTCTCCTACGGTAAAACTACGGAAATCATACGTCCTTTGCGCAAATCCGCGGTGATGTATACCCCGGACCAGTATAAGCTTCCTTATGAGACCATAGATTTCGCTACCGCGGATGGTGTCCGCCTGCGCGGCTGGTTCATTCCGGCGGCCGGGGGCGAAAGCGGGCAAACCATAATTCTTTGTCACGGCTGGGGCTCGAACCGCGGCGAACTGCTGCGCGACACGCATTTTCTCCAGGAGCAGGGCTTTAACCTTTTTTATTTTGATTTCCGCGCGTCCGGGGAGAGCAAGGGTTCCGTTTCCAGCGTGGGCTATCTTGAAACGCGCGATTTTGACGCCGCCTATGATTTCCTGAAAGCCAACAGGCCCGGCGCGGCGGAGGCTGTGGGCGTGTTCGGCACTTCCATGGGCGGGTCCGTGGCCATATACGCCGCGGCCAAGTACCCGGAGATCGTCTGCCTCCTGGCGGAAAACACTTTCCTGTCCTATAACGGCGTGGTGGCCAACTGGAGCTGGCGCCGCCTGAAAACCCCGTATTTCCCGCTGGTCGCAATGATACTGTTCTTCGTGCGGCGTAAATTAAAAGCCGATCCCGAGCCCTACAGCCCCCGCTACAGCGTTGCCCGGGTAAAGATCCCTGTCATGTTCATAAATGGAGACAACGACGATCTGGTGCCGTTGGCCGACGCGGAAGCGCTGTTCGGCATGTGCCCGGCGGAGAAAAAGCAGATGTGGATGATAGCCGGGGCGTCGCACGCCAAGTGTGCGGAAGTCGGGGGCGAGGTATACCGGCATAAGGTAGCGGCCTTTTTTCGGGAGAACTTGAGGGGGAGCTCCGCCGCGGGTCCGAAGCCTTGAAAATAATTGTTGCATTCTCCGTCGGCATTAAGTAATATTTATCAATCGGGCCCGACGGGCACGAAAATCTGCCCCGGCGCCGAGCAGGGGGGGAAGAATAACGGAGGAAGAATAACATGGCAGAAATGATACAGAAAGTTGGTCTCAAGCGGGAAAAGGGTTTCCTTTATTTCATCGACAAAGCCGGAGACATCTCCTGCGCAGTCATGGCCCGCGGTAAAAAGAAAGGCGGCAAGGCCAAGAAAGTCACCAAGGTCGGCCTGAAGAAAGAAAAAGGCTACCTTTACTTCATTGATAAAAAAGGCAATGTGTCCCGCGCCATAATGAAGAATTCCGGCAAGAAAAAGAAAAAATAAGGTTTCTTTTTTCTTGGCGAGCCGGCCCCCGCAGTACAGGGGGCCGGTTTTTTTTGTGGTGGTTCAATCCGGGTCAATAAAAACGAAGCCGGCTTCATTCTTTACCGGCCAGGTCTTGAGGCTGCCGGTGTGAAGTTCCGGCGCCGCCGGGTCCGTGTGCGCGCTTGCCGGCGCGGCGGGCGCGGGGCCGGAGAGGGCCAGGCCGCTGCGAATATCGAATTGGGCGTAGTGCAGCGGGCAGGTGAGTATCCAGCCGGTCAGCGCGCCGCGTTCCAGGCGGGCCTGCGCGTGGCCGCAGGCCCGCGCCACGGCGTAAAAACTTCCGGCGCAGTTGCACAGTACGATGTCTTGCCCGTTAATCGTTACGGCCTTCATACCGCCCGGGGCGATTTCGGTTTCTCTGGCAGCTTTTATAAACATAGGTCAAGGAACCTGCGGCCCGGCTTTGCGGGTTCAATTTCTCCTTTTGTGTGATGTCTGCGCCGCAGTGCCGTGTTCTTTTTCCGGAAATTGTCTTAACGTGTCAGGGTCTGTGACGTCTTTGTGCACGAAAAGGCCGCACCAGCAGCGCCGCATGGCGTCGTAATGCCGCCTGTGGAAAGGGATGCAGGGGCAGACCATGCGCATGTTCTCCGCCCTGTTGTTAGAGCGCGCCTGGCAGGGACAGTAGGGGATTCCGGTAGCGGCCTCTATAAGCGTCTCCTGTTCGAGCAGGAAGTCCGCGTCTTCCTGCGAGGGCGTGAATTTGTAGCCTAGTTTTTCAATAACCGGCTCAAAAAGAAAACGCAGCGCTTCCTGGCGGGCTTTCCGGTTCATTTCAGTTTGAGCAGTTTGTCGAATTCTTCCGGGTTGTAGCCCTGGGTGCAGGCGGCTCCTATTTTAAGGAAAGGGAAGGACCCGGAACAGTTGGCCGCGCGCATTTCGGCCATCATTGCCTCCTGATGCGCTTCATCCTGTTTGTCGTAATCCACGGTTTCGAATTTTATGTTCCGGTCCTCGAAATATTTCTTTGTTTTTTTACACCACAGGCAGGTGCTTAGCGCGTAGATGGTTATTTTTTTCATATTTCAGCCTCTATGAATACTGTCCCTCCGCTTATTTTTGTCGCATATGTCTTCAACCGCAGCTCGGGCGCGTCCAGAAAACTTCCGTCGCGCACGTCGAACCGCCAGGCGTGGCAGGGGCACTCGAGCGTGTAGCCCTCGAGCGCGCCGGCGGCCAGCGGGCAGCCCATGTGGGCACAGCGGTTTTCCAGAGCGAACACGCGGCCGTCCTTGTTTAACAGCAGTACCGGCAGGCCTTTAGGGCGCACGGCGCTGAGGCGGCCTTCGGGTAGTTGCGCCAGTTCCGCTGCCGGCAGGAATTCTTTCATCCCAAGATTATATAAAAGACAGGCGTCAAGATTGCGTGTGCGCCTGTCAGCGTGGTGGCGGGAAAAAATAAAGAAATAAAAAAAAGTGTTGCATTTAACAAACACAATATATAGAATCAGGAACAGTACTGTTAGTGCAAGGAGAAAAAATGCCTGCTAAAAAGAAAGCTGCAAAGAAAGTTGCCAAGAAGAAAGTCGCTAAGAAAGGTAAAAAGAAATAGTCAGTATCGCTTAGCGAACGGCGGCGCCATAAGCTACAGAGCTTTGAAGCGCCGCCTCTTATTTTACGGGATTAGGGGTTTACCGCGCCTGCACAGTGAGCCCGATTTAAAATATCCGGGCTATCGCTGCGCGGAGTCAGGCGGCTTAAAGCTGAAGCGGATGAACCTGTTTGCCTTAATCTTGACGGAAAGGCTGAAGGGGGTGTTCCCGGCGGAGTTCGAGGTGCTGCCCGGAGCGGTCTCCGGCCTGGCGCCCGGACGTTAACCGGGGCGGCGGAATTGGGCCTTGACAAACGCCATATGTCTGCTAGACTATCAACGGGTCCGCGGCCCTTATTAAACGGGTGTCTCGCGGGCCCTTCCTTTTGTGCCGGCAAGCGGGCGCGCTCTCCGGGGCCGCTGTTAAAGAAACCTAAACTATTGTAAAATATAGTTTCATGGGTGGTTAGCTCAGCGGTAGAGCGCTGTCCTCACACGACAGATGTCACAGGTTCAAATCCTGTACCACCCACCAGTTTTCCGCCGCGGGACCAGCACATGACAGAACTTCTTGCCCAGGCTGCGCACTTGCTCGTTTCCGCCGTAGATATTTTCATCCACCTGGATAAGCATCTCGGCGCCGTTATACAGGGCTACGGCGCCTGGACCTACCTGATCCTCTTCCTTATAATCTTCTGCGAAACCGGCCTGGTCGTAACACCCATCCTCCCCGGCGATTCCCTGCTGTTCGCCATAGGCGTTTTCTGCGGGCTCGGCCACCTGGATATTTACCTGACCCTCGCGCTGCTTTCCGTGGCTGCGGTGCTGGGCGATACCGTTAATTATGCCGTCGGGCGCTACATGGGGCCGAAGGTTTTTCATTATGAGAATTCACGCATTTTCAAGAAAGAGTATCTGCATAAAACGCACGCTTTTTATGAAAAGTACGGCGGGAAAACCATTATAATCGCGCGGTTCGTCCCTATCGTGCGCACCTTCGCGCCTTTCGTGGCCGGGGTCGGGGCCATGACGTACGGTAAATTCCTGGCTTATAATGTGGCGGGCGGCCTGTTGTGGGTGTTCTCCGTAACCCTGGCCGGTTTCTTTTTCGGAAATATCCCGATAGTGAAAAACAATTTCACGGCGGTGATCATGGCCATTGTCTTCGTCTCGATATTGCCCGGCCTGGTTGAGTATATAAGGTATAAGCGCGCCAATGCGCCGCAAAAAGCCGGATAAGGGAGATTCAGGATGAAAGAAGTATTTATTGCGGAAGGGGTAAGGACGGCGATAGGAAATTTCTCGGGCGGATTGGCCGAGGTCAGTTCCGTGGAACTCGGCAGGGCCGTGGCGAAGGCTTTGCTGGCGCGCGCCGGCGCGGTGCCTGAAAACATAGACGAAGTCCTGATGGGGAATATTTATCAGGCCGGCATGTTCCAGAACGTGGCGCGGCAGGTGCAGCTGGGCGCCGGTATTCCCAAAGAAAAGACGGCGCTGACCGTAAATATGGTCTGCGGCTCGGGGCTGCGCGCCGTGGCCATGGCCGCGCAGCAGATAAAGTGCGGCGACGCCGGCCTGATAATCGCCGGCGGCACCGAGAGCATGACCAACGCCCCGTACCTGCTTAAGAAAGCCCGCGCCGGCTACCGCATGGGCAACGGGGAACTGATCGACTCCATGATAAACGACGGGCTTTGGGATGTGTTCAATAACTGCCACATGGGCATAACCGCCGAAAACCTGGCCGAAAAATACAATATCTCCCGCCAGGAACAGGATGCTTTCGCAGCGGAGTCGCAGAATAAGGCGGAGAAAGCCATAAAGGAAGGGCGGTTTAAGGACGAGATCGTGCCCGTGCTGATAGCGCAGCGCAAAGGCGATCCGGTGGTTTTTGACGCGGATGAGTTTCCCCGGGCCGGCGTTACCGCGGAGGGCCTTGCAAAGCTGCGCCCGGCCTTCAAAAAAGACGGCACGGTAACCGCGGCCAATTCCTCCGGAATAAACGACGGCGCCGCGGCGGTTCTGGCCGCCTCGGAAGACGCCATGAAGGAGCATAACCTCCAGCCCCTTGCCCGCATAGCGTCCTATGGCTGGGCCGGCGTGGACCCCGCCATAATGGGCCTGGGCCCGGCGGACGCGGTGCGCCTGGCGCTGAAGCGCGCCGGCTGGCAGCTTAAGGACCTGGAACTTATCGAGGCCAACGAGGCTTTTGCGGCGCAGTCGCTGGCGGTGGCCAGAGAGCTGGGCTTTAACAAAGATATCGTTAACGTGAACGGCGGCGCCATAGCCCTTGGGCACCCGGTGGGAGCTTCGGGCGCGCGCGTGCTGGTTACGCTGCTGCACGAAATGCGCCGGCGCAACGCTAAAAAAGGTTTGGCCACGCTCTGTATCGGCGGCGGTATGGGCATAGCCATGTGCGTAGAGCGCTGAACCGGACACCTTGCGGTCGCAGGAACGGCCCCGGAATTTCCGGGGCCGTTCCTTTTTTTGATGATACGCCGTTCCCCGCCTGAAAAAACGTTTTTGCGGTTCAACGCCGGCAGGAGGCCGGGTAACCGGCAAGCCAGCCGGCAAAGCGGTCGGCTTCTTTTGTGGACGGTGCGCCGGCGGCGGCTTTGCGGTAAAGTTCCAGTTCAGCTTGCGCGGCTTCAGGTTTAAGGGCGCCGGCGCAGATGTCAAACTTCACGCTTTCCAGATCATCCGGCCTGATCAGCTTTAATTCGGCCGCCGCGGGGCCGCCTCTGCGGGCGAAAAGCACCGAGAAGGCGTCCCAGTAGATCAATGCCCATTGCGCCTTCGGCATGAAAAGGAGATAAGAAGGCCGCAGGACCTGCGTCTTCTCTCCATTGCGCCCTGCCTGTTCAAAAGGGAGCATCTGGTAATCCCGGCGGAAAAGTACCAGCTCAAAGCGGCGTTCGCGCGCGAAATCCGCCCATGAGTCCTGGTCCGTCATGGCGGCGCTTACCGGCGCCAGGTATTTGTGAAAGATATACCTGCCGTCGGTGAAAACCTTGTAATCCGGGTTCAGCGCCCAGCCCAGGTAGCCGCCCCAGGTCCAGGGATTGTAAAGCCTGCGGCCGCCAAGGCTGGGCGCGTTGGTTTTAAGATAGGCGGCGGCGCCGGCGGCCTCCGCCCCCAGATTCACCCTGAAGGACAGATAGCGCGGCCAGACCAGTAAAGAGAGGTACAGCAGCGTCAGGACTAAAATGACACGCCCGCGGCGCCGCAGCATGGGAGGGGACCACAGGCCCGCCATACAATTAAGCGAAAAAACGGCCGCAGCCATGCAGAAAAAAACCATGTGGCGCGTGTGCCTTGCCGCCTCAAAAGCCAGCAGGCCCAGGGTGAGCAGGTGCGCAAAAGGGAGGCTGCGCTCGCGCAGGAATCTCCGCAGCAGGAGTGAAAAGGAAACAAGGAAGAAAGCCATGAAAGGCCAATGCCAGGGGTTGGCAAGCGCCGGCGGCGCCCATTCGGCCAGGTAGCGCGACAAGGTGTCGGCCTGGCTCGCGTGCTCGATGAGTATTGCATAAATTTTTATCCCCCAGGGGTTAAGCATGGCGCCGGCGGCTGCAGCCATTACGGGCAGCGCGGGCCGCCAGCTGAGAGCCGGCCCGGCGGAGGTATGCCATAATTTCCGGTCCGCCAGGCCGCCGGCGGCGTAGCACAACAGGAGCAGCAGCCCGTAGGCGAAACCCGCGTGCAGGTTGGCCCAAAGGGTGAAAAAAAACGCGAGCCGCAGGAGAGCTGCGGGAGAGGCCGCCGGGTAAAAGCTATCGCCCGGCCGACCCGCGAGGCGCGCGGCTTCCAGCCGCCAGAGAAGCAGCGCGAAAAAAAGCACGCTGAAATTTTCGGGGCGCAGGTCGGAATTGGACATCAAAGTCAGGCCCCACAGCGGCAACGTGAAAAAAGCCGAACTGCGCAGGCCGTTAAGAGCAAGCAGGGAATAGAACGCGGGAAAAGTTGCGCCGAGCACGGCCATTTTCAGCGCGAAGAGGCCGGGGGTTCCGCCCAGGGCATGAACAGCGTAATAAATAACCTGCGTCAGCCATTCAAAATCAACCCAGGGCGCGCCCTGCTCCGTCCAGGACAGGAAGTCGGCGGCGGGAAGGCGGAGAAATTCTTTTATGTACCGCCCGGCCGAAAGGTGCCAGTAAAGGTCGGGATTCAGGACCGGCATGGCCAGGGCGCCCAGCGCGGCCGCGATGCCGGCCGCCAGCCAGATTTTTTCCGCGGTGGTATGGTTGTTTTCTTGCATTAAGAAACGTCCTGCCCCGCGCGCCTGCCTTAGAGGCCTTTGACCGCCGCAAATATTATCCATTTCCAGCTGGCGCAAAGTCCGTCTTTTTTTTGCGCGATGCGGCAGGTCTCGCGGAAAGCCGGCGGGGCGGCCAGGTATTCGTTGAGGATGCGCCGTTTCTGCCGGTGCGCCAGGTTCGGATAGCATTTCAGCAGGGCGGTTATGGATTCGGTGGTGTGCAGCGTTATTTTTCTCTTGATTTTAAATCCTGCCGCCCGGATATGCCGCGCCAGGTCCGCCGCCAAGTAGAGCTTTGCGGGATCGTTGAAGATCCCGGAGGGCTGTATAAGGCGGTATATCTTTAAAAGGCGGGCGTGCTCGGCCGGGGTTTGTGGCACGTGATGGCTTAACAGCAGTGTCCCGCCCGGTTTGAGCACCCGCCGCGCTTCTTTTAAAAAGGCGGCGGGGCGCAGGAACTGCATGGCCTGGCGCATCACCACAGCGTGGAAAAAAGCGGCCGGGTACGGCAGTTTATGCGCGTCGCCGCGGCGCAGGTTGCGGATATGCGCGGCGGCTTTTTTCAGCATTCCGGGGGACAGGTCCAGCCCGTATGTTTCAAGACCGGCGCGTTTAAGGGCGCCGCTCACTTCACCGGTGCCGCAGCAAATCTCCAGCATCAGCGCCCTTCGCGGCACCAGGCCTTTCAGCGCGCGGCGGTGGGCCGTCAGGAGTTTGGGGCTGGTAACCCATGAAGCGGACCTGGAAAACGCTTCGCAGCGCTCGTCAAATTGTTTTTTTACGGAAGTTGTCATGACAGCAGCGACCCGGAGCAAAGCCGGGCGTCCTCCTCCAGCACAGAAGTTACCTCGCTTTCGGAAATAGGGCGGTCAGGGTAAGCGTAAGCGCGCTTGTCTTTTACCAGCGCGGCCGTGCCGTACGGCCCCGGCACATAATTTCTCTCTATGTTGCGGTACCCTTCCCGGCAAACCTTCTCCGGCAACCCGGAAAGGTTAAGGAAGTCGTCTTCGAGGGCGCCGCGTTCCCTGGCCAGCATTTTGCGCAGGTGGGCGAGCTCGTCCGTTATTACCCCGGCCGCCACTGCGTCTGCGTAAACCTTTGTCCCGGGTATGGCCGAAAGATATTTGACGCGGGCGGCCGTCCCCAGTGTGGAAGAGAACGCCGCCGCGCGCGCCAGCGCCTCGCTGGTTTCCCCCGGCAGTCCCACCACGTAAGCTGCGCCTACCGTTATGCCGGCGTCGCGCGTCAGCTGCAGGGCGCGCACCGTTTCATCCTCGCAGAAACCTTTCTGCGCGCCGTCCAGCGCGGCCTGGCTGAGCGTTTCAACCCCGTACAGGATCTGGTCGCAGCCGGCGCCGGCCATGGCTGACAATACTTCGGCGTCGACGTTCTGTACCCGGGTCATGCACCACCATTTCACGCGCAGGTCTTGCAGCGCTTCACACAGCGCCAGCGTCCTTTTTTTCGAGAAGGTGAAGGTCAGGTCGGTGAACTGGAAAAACTCCGTGTGGTGGCGCTCCTTGAGCGCGCTGAGTTCCCGGTGCAGCTTTTCCGTGGATTTCAGACCGAGTTCCGGGGTGGTGCGGTAGCAGAAGGAGCAGTTCTTGTGACAGCCGCGGCTGCCGCTTACTATGTTCTGGCGCAAGCCGCCGGCGTTCTCCGGGCCCCAGAGCGTGAAATCCGGCACGGGCAGGATGTCCAAATTCAAAAGCTGCGGACGCGGAGCCGTTGTTGTCAGGCTGCCGTCAGCCAGGCGCAAGCAGAGCCCCGGGATAGCCGTCAGCTCTCGCTCCCCGGCTCCGGCGCAGTACGCCGCCATCAGCTCCAGTATTGTCAGCTCGCCCTCGCCCAGCACCGCCGCGTCCGCCCGGGTGTGCCGCATTACAAGCTCCGGCACCGAAGTGACCAGGGAGCCGCCCAGTATGACCGGTCGGCCGGGGGCCTGCTCTTTGGCCCGGGAGGCAAGTTGTTCTATGAAGGGGAAGGCGTCTTCGTAAGTGGCGATGCCGACCGTGTCCGCCCCGCTGATGCCCGCCAGGGCGTATTCCAGCGGTGCCGGTTTATACCGGGCGTCGACTATCTTTACCCTGTAGCCGGCGTTTGTCAGGGCGGTGGCGATATAGGTTATTCCCTCAAAAGGTCTGGCGAGGTAAAAGCCCCAGCCGCGCGGTACGGTGAAGGGGCTGGGTGGGACTACCAGGGCTATCAGCGGCTTGGCGCTGTCCGCCTTCAGTGGCGACTGCGCGGTTGCGGCCAGCAGCTCCTCCCAGCGGGAGGGTTTTTGACCGCGGCCGGGCGCGGCTTTGGAATTATCCTGTTCGTTTGTGGACATATAAAGCGTTACCGTGAAACTTTTATGGTTCCCATGTCATTTACCAGTCCGGGCTCCCTGCCTGCGGCTATGGTTTTTTCCACTTCTTCGCGCAGGCTGCGCATAAGCCGGCTCTTCAGCTCCACAAAGCGCGGATGCGTCTTTGTTTCGGCGGTGCGGGGCTCGGGCAGGTCTATCACCACGGATTCCTTTACCCTGCCGGGGCGGGCGCTCATTACGATGATGCGGCGGCTCATAAAAATGGCCTCTTCGAGGTGATGGGTTACCAGGACGAAAGTTTTCCCGAGCCCGCTCCAGAGGCGCAGGATCTCCTCCTGCAGCAGTTCCCGCGTTATATTGTCCAGCGCGGCAAAAGGTTCGTCCATCAGCACGGCTTCGGGCTGACAGGCCAGCGCCCGGGCTATGCCCACGCGCTGCTTCATGCCGCCCGAAAGCTGGTGCGGGTATTTATCCTCGAAACCGGAGAGGTGGACCATGGAAATAAATTCCCGGGCGGCGCTCAACCGGGCTTGCGCGGGGATGCCGCGGGCCTTGAGGGGGAACTCCACATTGCCCAGCGCGGTTTTCCAGGGGAAGAGCCCGTACTCCTGGAAGATGACGGTGCGTTCCGGGGCCGGCCCGGAAACCGGGGTCCCGTTATAGAGCACTTCGCCGGAGTCGGGCGTCAGGAAGCCGGCCAGGAGATAAAGCAGGGTGGTCTTGCCGCTGCCGCTGGGGCCGATGACGCTGACGAATTCCCCGCGGCGGATGTCCAAAGACAGGTGCTCCAGGGCCGCCACGGAAGTTCCGTGCCTCGGGTCCTTGAAAGCTTTTGAAGCGTCTTTTATGGAAAAAATAGTTTCGTTCATACGCGGCCCGGCTTCCAGGAGAAGCGCCGCTCAAGGCGCACTACGGCTTCGTTCATGGCGTAGCCCAGGGCTCCGATGGTGACCATGCCGCAGATCACGCTGGCGGTATTGGTCATGGAACGGTTCATCTCTATCATGTAGCCGAGGCCGGAAGTGGAAGCTATCAGTTCCGCGGCGATAACGCTCATCCAGGCGAACCCCAGGCTTACGCGGAACCCGGTAATTATAAAAGGCAGGGCCGAGGGTATGGCCACGTCCAGCACCAGCATCTTTCTGCCGGCACCCAGGGTTTTTGCCGCGTTAAGGTGTATTTCCTCTATGTGCTGCACCCCGGAGAAGGTGTGCAGGAAAAGCGGGAAGAACGCGGCGATAAAAGTTATGAAATTGCTGGCGGCGTCTCCGCGTATCCCGAACCACAGGATAGCCAGCGGTATCCAGGCTATGGGGGGGATAGGGCGCAGGATCTCTATGAGCGGCAGAAAATAGGCCCGCACGCGCGGGGCCGCGGACACAAGTACGCCCAGTGGGATGGCCGTAACGGAGGAGAGGGCGAGCCCGGTCAGTACCCGCTTGAGGCTGGCCGCGATATGGAGCAGCAGCGCTCCGTCCGCGGAAACTTCCCGGAAAGCCCGCAACACCTCCGTGGGTGGAGGTAGCAGGTACGGGTTAAGCCAGCCCAGGATCCCGGCGGCCTGCCATAGTCCCAGCGCGGCAAGTATGGCGGCTGCTGCTTTCATTTATCCTTTATCCGTACGGTTGCCGGGCCTGATTTAAATTCATTCGCCTTTTTTGCGGCGGCCTTGGCAAAGGAAAGGTCCGTCTTTTCCTTAACCGGGGACTTTTCCTTCAGGAGCCCGCTGGCCAAATTGAAGTTTGCTATCTGCTTCAGCCGTTCCAGGAGCTCCTTGCCTGGCACAATGCTGATGTCCTTGAGCTTTTTCGCCCTGGCGTAGTTGGAATTGTAAGAAGAACCTTTGTCTATGACGGCAGGGGACACGTTCATGGTTTTAGACAGCCAGCCGTTCGCCAGCTCTTTGTTGAGGGCCAGGAAAAGCGACGCTTCGTGCAGGGCCAGCAGGAAATTTACCACCGTGTCCGGCTTGTTCTTAAGGAATTCTTCCGAGGCCACGGTAGTGGTCCAGAAAGAGGGATTATGCTGCAGGACGCGCGCGGCTTTCTTTTGTATGAAATCCTCTACGAAAGGGTCCCACATGGTTATGGCGTCTATGTCGCCTTTAATGAGCGCCGCGCGGCCTTCCGCCGCCGCCATGTGCAGCAACTTGACGTCTTTGGCGGGGTCGAGCCCGGCCTTCAGCAGCCATTGCACGGCGGGGTAGTGCGCGGAGGTGCCGAACACCGTGGCCAAGGTCTTTCCTCTCAGGTCCGCCACGGACTTGATGGGGGAATCGTTCCTGACCATGATGGCTATCCTGCCCGCCGAGCCCAGGGTAGCGATCATTTTACAGGGGAACTTGGCGGCGAGGTTAACAAAATTCGCCTCGCTGGTAAGGGCCACGTCTATGTGGCCGGCCAGCAGCGCCTCCTGCATGGGCGGGCCGTAGAGGAACGGGGTAACCTCCCCCTCCAGGCCGTTGCGTTCCAGGATGTCTGTGCGCTCAAGTATGGCGCCTATCTGGCCGCTTATGAGCGACCCGGCCGACGGGTAGCCTATGCGGATCTTTTCCGCTGCCGCGCAGTCCGGCAGGAGGAAAAAAGGAAGCAGCAGGAGTAATAGTTTTTTCATGATCGGGGTCTTTTTTTAAAAGGTAAGCGCCAGTACCGTGGAGAAAGTGTTGCACATCTTCGTGCCGGTCTCCCAGTATTTCCATTCGTAATTGGCCTGCAGCCGCATGCCATCCGTGAAAAACCAGTTTAGGCCCGCTACGGAGATAGCGGTCTTGTCCCCGGAAATTTTAAGGTCCGGGTCATAGACGTCGTATTTCGCTACCGCTTGCAGTTTCCCGGGCAGCACGAAAATCGACGCCTGGGCGTACCAGCCTTCCATATATACCGCGGTGTCGCGGCCGCGGATGTATTCGCCTTTAAGTGCGGCCGGGCCGTGGGTAAACGAGCCCTCCACCCCGGTGCGGTTGGAGACGGTTGCTGTGGAAAACCGGTTGCCTTCGTAGATGGAAGCGCCGAAGCTGAGCGCCGCCGAAGGGTTGATTACGGCCCTGAGCGCCAGGCCTTTATGCGTATTTTTGTCCGCGGCGTTCGCGCCTTCGCCGTTGAACTGGCCCACCGTCAGTTCCGCGAATTTTTTTATATTCCAGGGGGACGCGATGAGCTGTACGCAGGCCCCGATATCCCGCCCCTTGGTACCGAGGTCCCTGCCGGGGGCGAGGGTGTTTACCACCTGTGAACGGTTTACGGTGTCAAGCTCCGCGTCGCCCGCCAAGCTTTCCAGGCTGAAGGGGATCCGGAACTGGCCGGCGCGTATTTTGAGCGCGAAAGGCGCCGGCAGCAGGTTTTCCCGGCTGAAGTCCAGGTAGGCGTCCAGGAGCGAGGTGGCGGCCAGGGCGTCTACCTGGAACTGGTAGGACCAGTCGGGGCCGGGCTTGCCGGTAAAAACCAGGCGCGCCATGCGTATGGAGAATGAGTCCGGGGTGGTGTTGCTGGGCGCGCTGTACATGGTCTGCAGGTAGCCTTTGATGTCTATTTTGTTTTCCGCCGCCCCCGCGCCCGCGGCTAACAGTAAAACCGCGCCTGCCGCCAGCCCCAGTATTTGTTTTTTCATTACGCGCCCCTTTGTGTCCGCATCCGGCATCAAACTGGAGTTTTCTGCCGGGTAAGTTCCCAGATTTTGTGAAAATAATCCCGCAGCAGCGTTTCGTCCAGCCCGGTAAGATTCACTATGCTGTCGTCGTGGTCTCCCACGCGCCTTTCGGAAAGTTCTTCCAGGAAGCGGTGAGTATCGCCGATGCGCCCGGCCGCCACGGCTTCGGCGTAAAGCGCGGTTCCGGGAAAAGGTACCAGATACTTTACCAGCGGTATGAAAGCGCCGCCGCGTATGAATTCGAGCATGCCTTTCAGCGACGTTTCCGTTTCCCCCGGCAGGCCCACTATAAAAAGGCCCCTTGCCTCCAGGCCGGCCGCGGCGGAAACCGCCAGCGCGCCGTTTATCTGCGCGATGGTGGTATTCTTACGGTTCAGCTCAAGCACGCGCTGGTCGTAAGATTCTATGCCGAACCAGATGCCCTGGCAGCCGGTGGCCTTAAGTTTTTGCGCGAACCGCTCCGTTACGCCGGTCACGCGGGCGAAGCAGTGGTATTTTACCCCGTTGTCGAACAGGATGTCCGCCACCCTCATGGCGCGGGCGGTATCGGCGTTAAAAGTGAGGTCGTTGAGCCAGGTATAGGTGAAACCCGTGGAGGCTTTAAGATGGGCCACCTCGGCCGCGAACCTTTCAAGGCTTTTAAGCCGCAGGCCCGGAATGGTCTTGTAGCAGAACGAGCAGGCGCAGGGGCAGCCGCGAGACGAAGAAATTATTATCTGCCCGTCTTTGGCGATTCTCGTATAATCGGGCCAGATGGTGTAATCCGGGAAGGGGAGGTTGTCCAGGTCGGCTATCTGGGGCCGCGGCGGCGCGAGCCTGACCTTCCCGTTCTCGCGGTATGCCATGCCCTTTACGGCGGAGAAGTCCCGGCTGCCGCGGGCCACCGCGGCTTCAAGGAATTCGATGAGCGTCAGTTCCGCTTCTCCGAGGATGGCGCAATCGGCCGCGGCGGCCCCCAGGATAAGCTCCGGCAGGGAAGAGACCAGCGGCCCCCCCAGGAAGACCAGCCTTTGCGGGGCGGCCTGCTTTAACGCTTTGCAGGTGTCGCGCAGGAAAACGAAGGAATCGCAATAGGAGGCTATGCCGATGGCAGCCGCGCCGGCGGTTTCGGCCAGCACATATTCCATGGAGCCCCTGCCGCTGCCCCGGCAATCCACCACCTTGAGGCGGTAACCAAGCTTTTTTATTATGGTGGCTACGGCCGTAAAGCCTTCAAAAGGACCGCTGACAAGGAATTCCCGGCCGGGAGTGGGGATCTGGGGTGAGGGCGGGATGACCAGGGCTATGGTTTCGCTGCGGGTCGGGCGGGCGGTTAGTCCCGACAGGCCGGAGAGGACCTTTTCATAGGGATCAGGGCAGGGGGTATCCACTTTTTTAAAACTCATTTGTCTTTCTGATTATACAAAATCATATTAAACGCCAAATTAAATATGAAAGTAAAAGCGTTCCGCGGTGAAACGGTTGTTAAAAACCGCCGCATATGAAACATTCCCCGGCAGGGCCTTTTGCCTCTTGAGCAGAGGCGGCGGGCGGGCGACAATTTGATGTCAGGGAGGCTTTTTGCGGCGCGGATATTATGAGAAAAACAATCCTTTCTGGTTTCCTCTTCTTGCAGGCGTCGTTAGGTTTCGGGCAGGCAATATGGGCTCCGGAGACAGAGCTCCCCTCCCCCGACCTGCTCCCCCAACCGTACTTTTCATTCACGGAAATACTGCAGGCAGGGCCCCGGCTTGGAAAAGCCTGGTTCCCCACCTTGCCGGCCAGCCACATAAGCCCCATGACTTCGCCGTTGCCGTTCAATACGAAGCTGCCCGTGCTGAGTTTGGAGCGCCACAGATCCCCGTCAGCCGGGATTATGACCGTAACACCCGTGCGTACCGGGCCTTTGCCCGCAACCAGGCGTCCGCTGCCGGACCAGACGGTTGTCTGGTCTACTTTGATGCCTTTAACATCGGTTATGGCGTTATATTTGCCTGGAAGAAAGCGGCCTGTCTTTATCCCCAGGTCTTGTGCGCGCGCGGCTGTTTTAAGTTTTTTCCCCGTAAAAATATTTTAGCATTTTGCCGGTATTCCGAAATTTCTCAGGTACTCCCGGGCACGGGGCCAGGCGCAGCTGAAAATTTGCCATGTGCCATGAATTGTCGCATAATAGTCTGAAGGCCGGGCGCTGCGCGCCGACTGCCATTTTATGAAGAAAACGATAATAATCGGGGGCACTTCCGGGATAGGGCGGGCATTGGCGGAGCTAATGGTCCAAAACGGCCATATTGTGGGCATTACCGGGCGGCGGCAGGAACTGCTGACGTCATTTCAAAAAGAAATTCCCGGCCGGACGCACGTTAAGCGCATGGATGTCATCCTGCCGCAGGCCATGGCGCAGCTTAAAGAGCTGATAGGCGAAATGGGCGGGGTCGACATCATAGTTATAAATTCCGGTGTCGGCTTCCCCAATGCGGACCTGGTCTGGGATAAGGAAAAGGAAACTATAGACGTTAACGTCTCCGGCTTTGCGGCAATGGCGAACGTCGCTTTTGAATATTTTTCCGGACAAGCCGGGGGCCAGATAGTGGGGATATCCTCCATAGCGGCTCTGCGGGGAGGTTCGGATTCCCCTGCGTACAACGCCTCCAAGGCTTTCGTTTCCAATTATCTGGAGGGCCTGCGGCGCAAAGCCGTAAAGGCGGGGCTCTCCCTTACGGTGACGGATATACAGCCAGGTTTTGTGGATACTGCGCTGGCCCAGGGCGAGGGCATGTTCTGGGTGGCTTCCCGCGAAGAGGCGGCAAAGCAGATCTTTGCGGCCATTACAAAGAAAAAAAATCACGCATATATTACGCGAAGATGGCGCCTGGTGGCCTGGCTTTTGAAGCTCCTGCCCGGCTGGATGTGTAACAGGGCCTGACGGCAAAAAGGGATCGCCGCCCGCAGTGGGGGCTATTAACCGGCCAGCTGGCCGCAGGCGCCCGAAATATCTTCGCCCAGGCTTTTGCGGACGGTAACTTCGAGCCCCATGGTTTCCAGCAGGTCGGCGAAAACCTTTATCCTTTCCCTGGCGGGCGTCCTGTATTGGCCGCCGGTGCGGTTGTAGGGGATAAGATTTACCACGAAATATTTCGGTGCCGCTACCGAGCGCAGCCAGGAGTTCAGGCGGGCGGCCTGGCTGCGGCTGCTGTTTACCCCTTCCAGCATAACGTACTCCACGAATACCCGGCGTTTGGTGGAGCCGATGTAATCCGTAAGGGCCTTCGCGAGCTGTCCCAGCGGATAGGTGTTGTTGAGTGGTACCAGGTCGCTGCGCAGCGCGTCCTCGGTGGCGTGCAGGGAAATGGCAAGGTTGCATTGGGGAAAATCTTTCGCGAAACGTCTTATGCCCGGCACATGCCCCGCGGTTGAAACGGAGATATGCCGTTGGCCCAGCCCTACGCGGTCCGGGGCGGCCAGGGCGCGTATGGCTTCGGCAACGGAATCGTAGTTGAGCAGGGGTTCGCCCATGCCCATGAAGATTACGTTCGAAATTTTCTGGGAACGCGTCTTTTTGAGGTAGTGGGCCGCCGCAAGGAACTGGTCCGTTATTTCTTCGGGCGAGAGATTGCGCTTCAGCCCTTTGCGGCCGGTGGCGCAGAACGGGCAGCGTACGGGGCAGCCCACCTGTGTGGAAAGGCAGATGCTCCATTTTTCCGGCAGCAGGTTGAGCAGCACGCTTTCCACCTTGAGCCCGTCTTTCAGCCCGAAACAGAATTTAACGGCGTCGCCCTTTTTGGAAACAAGCGTTTCAAGATTATCCACGGAATGTATGCGCAGGCCCTTATGCAGGGCTTCCCGGAGGGCGGCGGGCAGCACGGGAACTTCGTCCCAGGAGGCCGCGAAATTCTTGTATACGGCGTCCGCGGCCTGCTTGATGCGGAAAGCGGGCGCGCCGTTATCTTTCAGGAAAACGGAAAGTTTTTTTAAGTCCATAAGGGCGGGATCGCTTCCGGGGAGGCGGAGGAAACTGGGTTTTTTCTCAGTTCACCACTTCCGGCGCCAGGTGCGGCTTGAAAATGGCCACGGAGATTTCTTTCTGTATAGAATTGAGCGTGGCCTGGTAGTCGAAAAAATAGGCTGAGTGCCAGTCTTTTATGCTGCGGATCTTGAACAGGTCGCGCCGCGCCTCTTTCTTGAGCAGTTTGTTGTGCAGGATCAGGTCTATCAGGAGCGGCTCCACGTTTTCCACCCCGGAATCCGCCTGGTAGTTGGAGTCCGCCGCCGCGATGGCATTAGAATACGCGTCGCGCATTGACCAGATATTGCGCCAGGTCTTCAGTATGGCCGGTTTGGAGACGGCTTTTTCCAGGTGTTCTTTGGTGACTTCAAGGCCGAGGAAGAGTTTTACCACGATATTGGCTGGCATAAGGGGGGAGCCGGCCGTTATCAGTTTGTCTATGCGGACATCCGGGCGCACACGCGCCACGCGGTGCAGCGCCGTATGGGTAAGTACCGAACCCCAGCTGTGCGCCAGAATATAGACCGGGCGGCCGGTGGCTTTGTACGCGTCGTAAACCTCTATTATCTTCTTTGTCAGTTCGGGGATAGTGGTTGCGGAATCTCCCGGGTCGCGGGACCAGGGAAAAGGTTTTACCACTACGCCATGGGCCGCGTAACCGGGGATTTCCTTCAATTTCATCTCCAGGTAATTATCTGGCAGCTTCCGCTGGCTCTGGGCCCCGGAGGCGGTGAGCAGGCCGTCTCTGTCTTCGAGGAAAAAATAATCCCGGTTGAACGCCATGAAGCGGCTTGCAAGTTCTTCTTCGTTTATGGTTTTTTTGGGAAAGAAAAGCTCGAATAATCTAATAAAATGCTTCACTTCAAGGGGGCCGATGCCGAGCTCGCCGAAGCTGAGCCCGGCTACAGTGATAACAACCGGGCCCTGGCCTTTTCGGGGTTCCAGTATATCGGCAAAAGCCGGGCTGGGCAGGGGGAAGGGCGTGCCCGCCGCAAGTTCCGCTGCCGCCGCGCAATCCAGCGCGTTAAGCTCCGCGGCGGAGGCCGGGGCCGCGACAAGGATAAGCGCCAGAACGACGGTAAAAACGGTTCTTACCATTCTCATAAATAGTAAAATAATTATATCAACTTTAGAGCGGCTTTGGGCTTCTATCAATCATGTCATCCTTTAACCCCGGGTATAAGCGGTTTGCCGTGTTTTTGGGGCTCAACTTCTGTCTTTCACTTGTCATCGGCTCATTTTTCCTGTTCTTTACCGGCGGGCACCCGCTTGAGCTGGTTTATGCGGGCGCGGCGCTGGTATCCAACACCACCATGCTGTACGCCGCGCTGGCGCTGCCGTGCGCGGCGCTTTTTCTTTTTGTCCCCGGCCGGGCGGCGCTGGCCGTAATAATGGCGCTGTTCCAGCTGGCGCTGGTAACCGATGCCGCTGTTTACAAAATATTCAAATTCCACATTAATTCCATGGTGCTGAACCTGGTGTTTACTCCCGGCGGGCTGGAGTCGCTGGACCAGGGCGTCGGTATCAAAACGCTTTTTGTGCTTATACTGGCTGCAATGGGGGTTGCCCAGTGGTATTTCTGGCGCTGGTCGGCCGCTTTGGCGGCGGCCTGGCGGCGGGGCGGCGCGCTGGCTCTGGCCGCGGGCTTGGTGGTCTGTGTGGTGGCGGATAAGGGAATGTTCGCGTGGGGCACGCTTTATGACTCGGTGTATATAACGCGTAATTCACAGTTATTCCCGCTGTACCAGCCGCTGCGCATCCGCACCTTCGCCAGCAAGTATCTGGGTGTCAGGCTGGACCGTGAGGTAAAGGGCGGAGTGGACTTAAAATATTCGGGGCTGGCCTATCCGGCCGCGCCGCTGCAGGTGGAACCTCCCGCCAAACCTCTGAATTTCCTTATGATAGTGGTAGATTCCCTGCGCGCCGGGATGCTTAACCCGGAGGTGATGCCCCATGCCTGGGAGCTGGGGAAAAAGTCCTGGGTTTTCGAGAATCATTACAGCGGCGGCAACTGTACCAGGTTCGGCGTTTTCTCCATGCTTTACGGCGTTTACGGCAACTACTGGTTTCCCATGCTGGGGGAGCGCCGGGGCCCGGTGCTGCTTGACGTCTTGAAAGAGCAGGGTTATGACCTGCGGTTGTTCGCCAGCGCAAAGCTCAGTTTCCCGGAATTTAATAAGACCTGTTTTGTTAATGTGCCGCGGGAGGGGATATACGATGAGCCGGACGGGAAGGACGGCGCCGAGCGCGACCGTGACATATCGGACCGGTTCATCTCCTATCTAAAAATCCGGGACAACAAAAAGCCGTATTTCGCCTTTATTTTTTACGACGCCTCGCACGGCAACTATGATTCCCTTCCAGGGCTGGATAAATTCAAGCCCGCGGCCGGGGTCAGTCAGCTGGCCCTCAATAAAAGTAATGTCGGCGGGCTGTTTAATAAGTATAAAAATTCCATTTATTCCGACGACCATCTGGTGGGCCGTATCGTCAGCGCGCTGGAGAATTCCGGCGGGTTTAATGATACGGTGGTAATGGTGACGGGCGACCACGGGGAGGCCTTTCTGGAGCGCGGCCGCTACGGGCATAACCAAGGTTATAGCCCGGAAGAGCTCCGCGTGCCGTTGGTCTTATACGTTCCGGGCCGCGCGGCGCGGCGCGTACGGGCCATGACCAGCCATTTGGATATAGTCCCCACCTTCCTGCCGCTGGCCGGGGTGAAGAACGCCGCGCGGGATTATTCCAGCGGGCAGAGTCTTTTTACCGGCGCCGCGCGGGCATTCGTGCCGGCTGCTTCCTGGGACAGCGCGGGGATAATAACGGGAAGCGCTATGCTTGAGGTGCCGCTGGAGGCCTATAAAGGCGGGATAAGGGTATTTGACGCGGAGTACCGCGAAATACCGAAAGGTGCGGCCGGGTTCTCGCCCCTGATACTGCAGTTCCAGGCGGAAGCCAGGAGGTTTTACCGGTAAAGGGCGGATAAGCGCGAGTGTCTCCCGGGGCGTCCGCCCCGGATTGCAAGGCAACCAGCATTTACAGGGTTTCAGGCCGCGTGCCGGCTGCGCTTGGCGGCGGAGCGCGCTTTTCTGCGGCGGATCTTACCTATCTCGGCCAGCTTCCGCGAGGTTCCGGGGGAGACCCGGAGCTCTATCTCGTCTACCAGTTCACGCAGGGCCAGGAAGCGGTTAAGGGAGCGCTTGCGTTCGCGTTGGCAGCGTACTACCAGCCCCAGCTGGGGGTAATTCAGCTGTACGGTGCTGGAGGTCTTGTTCAGTTTCTGCCCGCCGTGGCCTGAACCGCGGATGAAGTGTTCGTCTACCAGGCGCAGGTCTATGCCGAGCCTGGCGACGCGCGCTTTCAACGCGTTAATTTTTGCGGTAGTTATCCCGGAAAATTCGGTGAAATTCATGCTGAAAGTTAAGACCCGGAATAAACAACGGTGCGGAATTAATATGCGCAGCGGT
>MGVB01000002.1:0-1710 GCA_001800275.1 Elusimicrobia bacterium RIFOXYA12_FULL_57_11 | reverse complement strand
GTCACTTAATCCTGCAGCTGCCCGTGCTCCCGGAGGTATTTCCTTATATGACTGCGGGCGCCGGGTGTTTTTACTGAAGAGAGCCAGTCTTTCTTGGGCGAGGAATTTTTACGGGTCACTATCTCGCAGATGTCGCCGCTTTTAAGCGGTTCGTCTAGCCGCACCATACGGTTGTTTACCTTGGCGCCTATGCAGGTGTTGCCTATGTCGGTGTGGATGGCGTAAGCGAAGTCCAGCGGGGTCGCGTCCACCGGCAGCGGCTTAACGTCCCCCTTCGGGGTGAAGATGAAGATCTGGTCCAGCTCCAGGTCGGTCTTGAAGCTTTCTATGAATTCGCGGGGGCTGGAAAGGTCCTGCAGCCACTCCATCCACTGCCGCAGCCAGTTCAGTTTCTCATCGAGGTGGCGGTCCGCGCCTTTCTCGCCCATCTTGTAGCGCCAGTGCGCGGCTATGCCGTATTCCGAGGTGCGGTGCATCTCCTCGGTGCGGATCTGTATCTCTATCACTTCTCCGGACGAAGCCATTACGCTGGTGTGCAGGCTCTGGTACAGGTTCATCTTGGGCACCGCTATGTAATCCGTGAAAGAGCCCGCTACTGGCTTGAAAATTGAGTGCACCGTGCCCAGCAAGGCGTAGCAGTTTATTATGTTGTCCGTTATGATGCGTACACCCAGCGCGTCCTGGATCTCCTCGAAGGGCTTCTCCTGGCGCAGCATTTTGCGGTAAATGGAGTAAAGGTTCTTCGCCCGTGACAGTACGCGGTGAGGGATCTGGGTGCCGCTAAGGTGGTTCTCCACGCCCTGCTTGAAGTCTTCCAGCAGTTTTTCGCGCATGGCGTAGCGCAGCTGTACCTTGGTCAACAGGCTCTGGTATTCGTCGGGGAACAGATATTTGAAAGAAAGGTCCTCAAGTTCGGACTTGAGCCGGAAGATGCCCAGCCGCTGCGCCAGCGGCGCGTACAGCGAAAGGGTTTCATGGCTGATCTCGAGTTGTTTTTCCCGGGCCAGGAAATTAAGGGTGCGCATGTTGTGCAGGCGGTCGGCCAGTTTTATCACTATTACGCGGATATCCTTGGCCGTGGCCAGGATCATTTTGCGCCAGTTTTCGGCCTGCGCTATGTCGCGCGAAGAGAATTTCAGGGTCTCTATTTTTGTCACGCCGGCTACCAGGGCATAGATCTCGGGTCCGAACTCCGTGGTGAAGGTTTCGGGAGCTATTTTAGTGTCTTCCAGTACGTCGTGCAGCAGCCCGGCCGCCACGGTTTCAAGGTCCATCTTGTAGTCTACCAGTATTTCCGCTACCGCGGCGCAATGCACGAAGTACATTTCCCCGGAGGCGCGCTTCTGGGCGTTATGGGCTTCGCAGGAATAGTTCCACGCGTATTCAAGCACGGTGGTGTCCTGCGTGGAGTACTCCCGGAATTTTTTAAGCAGTTCGTCCAGTTGCATGATCAGGCCCCAAAGCGGCGTATAAGCCATACCGTCGCGAACCCCAGCGGGAATATTGCCGGGGTAAGGCGGTCGTAAGTTTTGTGCAGCCGCGGCAGGATGTCCGCCATTGCGATGTAAAGGAACGAGCCGCCGCTCAGGCCCAGCAGGAAAGCCTCGGCGCCGGCCGGTATGTTTTTGAGCAGGGGCGCGGCCAGCAGCGCGCCGGCGGGCGTGGCGGCGGCCTGCCAAAGGCTGAAGTCTACGGCCTTGCGGCGGCTGT
>MGVB01000001.1 GCA_001800275.1 Elusimicrobia bacterium RIFOXYA12_FULL_57_11 | reverse complement strand
GAAGAAGGCCTTTATCGCTATTCCATGCTTGCGGAAGAACGGGGCCGCGTAAAGGTCCATGCCCCCGCTTGCTACTTCGAGCGGGATCGCGTTGCGGGCACAGAAGGATACAAAACCCCGGAAGCCGCGCCGTGCTTTAACCTTGCGGTTAACGAACCCGGTTATATCCGCCTTTGAAAGTTTAGCCCCGGCAAAAGCCTTCTTCATGAAATCTTCCACCCGCACCTTTGGGGAATACGACGCCGCGATGGCCCGTTTGTCGCAATACCCGTAGTGCAGCAGCAGCCAGTCGCCGACGTCTTGCAGCGTGATAGTTCCGTCGAAGTCGGAAACGGCGGCCCAGCCGCCGGGCGCGGGCGTGCGGCCGGTCATCGCACCGCCTTGAGGAAGTCTTCCCTGCGGCCCTGGCGCGCCAGTTTAAGGTATAAATTGTATTCCTTCTGGACGCCCAGCGTTGAGGTGTCCCCGTTGTAGGAGTGGCCGGGATACAGCGTGTCCCCGTCCGGGAGCGCCGCCAGCCGCACAAAACTGTTGTAAAGCGCTTCCGCGCTTGAGCCCGGCAGGTCTACGCGGCCGCATTCCCCCACAAAAAGGGTGTCGCCGGAGAATACGGCGCCCCGCGCCAGGTAGCAGACCGAGCCTTGTGTGTGCCCGGCGGTGCGCATTACCGTTATTTCTTCGGAGCCTATCAGTATCTTCTCTCCTTCTGCCGCGTCGCGCAGTCCGCCGGGGCGGCTTTCCAGCATGAACTGGTCTTCCGAGTTCAGGTAAACCGGGAGCCCGCTGTTCCCGCCGGTGAAAAAAGTTACTCCGTTCACGTGGTCAGGATGGGCGTGGGTCAGCAGGATGAGTCCCAGGGTAAGTTTTTCCTTCTTAAGGAACAGGTCCAGCTCGCCAGGCTGCCACGCCGGGTCTATCAGTGCCGCGGCCCCGGATCTTTCGTCCCAGACGGCGTAAGAGAAATTATCCATCGGGCCCAGTTTGAATTGTCTTATTTTCATTTTTCCCCGTCTTTCGGCGGCGGGAAACGGTATTCCGTCTCGCCCGGCCTTATGAATCCCAGTTCCCGGCGCGCCGCCTGCTCTACGGCTGGATTTTCCCCGATGGCTTTAAGTTGTTTTGTCAGTTCTGCGCGCTGCGCTTCAAGCTGCATCTTCCTGGCGGCAAGGTTCCGGTACTCGCGGTAGCTGGCCACGAGGTTGCGCAAGCCCCTGTTGCCCAGCAGCACAAGCGCCAGCGCCAGGATAGCCAGGTATTTTAATTTTATGCCGAAGCGCACTTTTTTCATGGAAAACCCCGCCGTTGTCCGCCCCCGGCAGGGGACGCGGCGGGGTTCGGGCGGGCCCTTTTCTTAGCCGGTTATTTGAACCGGAAAGCGAGGTCCTTGGCGTAACGCGCTTTTTTGCCGAGTTCTTCCTCTATGCGGATGAGCTGGTTGTACTTTGCCAGGCGTTCCGAGCGGCAGGGCGCGCCGGTCTTTATAGCGCCGGCGTTCGTCGCTACGGCCAGGTCCGCTATAAAGGAATCCTCGGTTTCTCCGGAACGGTGCGATATTACAGTGGCGTAGTTGGCCTTGTGCGCCATTTCTATCACGCGCACGGTTTCCGTCAGCGAACCGATCTGGTTCAGTTTTATCAGTATGGCGTTGCCTATGTCTTCCTCGATGCCTTTTTTCAGGCGTTCCGGGTTGGTCACGAACAGGTCGTCGCCTATCACCCGGGCTTTTTTTGCCAGGTGCTTCGACAGGTGCGCCCAGCCGTCCCAGTCATCTTCGGCCAGCGGGTCCTCGTAGGAGATTACGGGAAAATGTTTTCTCCATTCGGAGTATTTGGCGGTCAGGTCCTGGTAGGTAAGGTTGGACCCCTCAAAGACATACCGGTCATTCTGGAAGAATTCGCTGGCGGCGGAGTCCAGGGCTATCTGGACTTCCTTGAAGGTATAGCCGGCGTCTTTTATGGCGTTGCAGATGGTTTCCAGTACGGCTTCATGCGTGAAGATCTTCGGGGCGAAGCCGCCTTCATCGCCTACGGCGGTGGTGTAGCCCGCCTTGGCCAGGATCTTTTTGAGCGTGTGGTAGATCTCGCAGCCCATGCGGATGGCGTCGGTGAACTTTGCCGCGCCGGTGGGGACTATCATGAACTCCTGGATGTTTATGCCGGAGTCGGCGTGCTTGCCGCCGTTGATGATGTTCATCATGGGCGCGGGGATCACGAAATCCTTGTGTTTCAGGCCGTAGGCTTTGCGGATATAGGCGTAGAGTGGGAGGTTCGCCGAGGCCGCGCCCGCGCGGGCCAGCGCCATTGAAACGGAGAGTATGGCGTTCGCCCCCAGCTTCGTTTTCATCTGGGTCCCGTCGAGTTCCAGCATCATCTCGTCTATTTTTATCTGGTCGGCCTTGAGGCCGGTTATTTCGGCGGCGATAGGCTTATTGACGTTCTCCACGGCCTTGGCCACGCCCTTGCCCTGGTAGCGTTTGCCGCCGTCGCGCATCTCCAGCGCCTCATGGGTGCCGGTGGAGGCGCCGCTGGGCACCGCGGCGCGCCCGAAGGAACCGTCGGTAAGGGTGATGTCGGTTTCTACCGTGGGGAACCCGCGCGAGTCAAGAATTTCCCTTGCTGTGATTTTTTTTATTTTGGCGTCCATTTTTTTCTCCTGTGTTTGTGCTGCTCCGGATCAAAGTTTGCCGCTTACTATTTTCCTGCCCGCTTCGTTCAGGGCGGCCGACTGTTTGGCCGAGAAAGCTTCGGTGTAAACGCGCATCACGGGTTCCGTGCCGGAAGGGCGCAGCCCGAGCCAGCTGCCATCCTTCATTATGAACTTGAAGCCGTCAGTGTGGTCAATGCGCCATACCGAGGCGCCCGCAAGGTTCAGCGGCGGATTCAGCGTAAGGCGCTCCACCAGGGTTCCCATATTTATGTTGCCGTCCAGGCGCATGTTGGTCCTGGAGGTGATAAAATTGCCGAAGCGCTTGTTAAGGCCTTCCAGGAGCTTCTTTATCGGCTTGCGCTCATAAGCCATCATTTCCGCCATGAGCAGGCAGGCAAGGATGCCGTCCTTTTCCGGCACATGGTTCATAATCGACAGCCCCGCCGATTCTTCCCCGCCTATGAGGTACTGGCCGGTGCGCAGCAAATTGCCTATGTGCTTGAAGCCGACGGCGGTTTCCCGTACTTCCAAACCGTGGTATTTGGCTATGGCGTCGGTGAAATGGGAGGTCATTACGGACCTGGCCACTTTCCCCTTGAGGCCGCGGTTCTTTACCAGGTGCTCGAGGGCGAGGCCAAGCACCAGGTTAGGTGAGATCCAGGTGCCGTCGGAATCTATGATGCCGTAACGGTCGGCGTCCCCGTCGCAGGCCAGTCCCAGGTGCAGCTTGTTCTTTACAACGGCAGCCTTAAGACCGGAAAGGTTTTCCTCGTCCGTGTCGGGCGCGTGTCCGCCAAAAATAACGTCCCGTTCCTCGCGCAGGCCTATGACCTGCGCTCCGGCCCCGGCCAGCAGCGGGCGCAGGTAGGTGCGCGCGGCGCCGTGCACGGCATCGGCCGCGATTTTCAGGCCGGCCTTTTTTATGGAACCCAGGTCCAGCAGGGAATTAAGCTGTTTGCGGTAGTTCTCGTGAAAATCTTCCACGCGGATTATGCCTGCCGCAACTCCGTGTTCGAACGGGATATGTTTGTCGACTTCGGCGTTGGTGAGCGCCCCGACCCTGGTCTCAATGTTGTTGGTTATTTCCTCTATGGCCGGCCCGCCCCAGTAGGGGGTCCATTTGAAACCGTTGTAATGCGGCGGATTGTGGCTGGCGGTCAGCATTACGCCGCCGGAGGCGTAAGTCCGCATCACTTCCCAGGCTACTACCGGCGTCGGAGCTTCCATGTTGGAAATAACCGCCGTCATGCTCTCCGCGGCTATCGCCTCGGCTACCGTTTTAGCGAAATCTTCGGACAAGAAGCGGGTGTCGTGGCCTATTATTATGGTGGGGGTTTTGGGCGCCTGCTTGCCGTTTTTTTTCAGGTTAAGGAGGTATTCTTCGCCTTTGAAGCCGTAGTCTTTATGTTCTTTAACGTGCTCGGCCACCGCGTGGCTCACGCGCCGCAGGCTGGTAAAATTAAATTCTTCTGCGATAACGGCTCGCCATCCCGAGGTACCGAACTTGATGTTTGGGGTCGCCATAGGTACTGAAATATAGCAAAAAACCTGTGATAAAGCAAAAGATATATATAGACGGGGGTTTTGTCCCGTGAAGCGCGCTGAAAAACGGGATTATGGCGCCCTGAATTTTTGTAAAATAGAGTTGCATGAAAAAAACAACACAGGATATTTTCTCGCGCAGCTGGCATACGGCCGATGTGGCCGCTTATTTCACCGCCCTTACGGCCGCTGACGAGGGTTATGCCTGCGGGGTGATCGCCGCTATGGAACGGGACGGGGTAAGGAACCTGGCGGTGTCCGCTATAGAGGGCAGGCTGCTTGAGACCTTTGCCCGGCTTTCCGGGGCAAGGAAAGCGGTTGAAATAGGTACGCTTTACGGCTATTCCGCGCATTGGATCGCCCGCGGGCTGCCCGAGGGGGGGCGGCTTTATTCCCTGGAAAAAGATCCTGCCTGTGTAAATGAGGCAAAAGACGCCATCGAGTCCTCCGGTTTGTCGCGAAAGATAACCGTTATGGAGGGGCCGGCGCTGGACAGCCTGAAAACGCTGACAAAACTGGCGCCTTTCGATTTTTGTTTTATAGACGCGGAGTTGGAGCTGGCCCCCGACTATCTGCGTTGGGCGGCCTCGAACCTCAGGCCGGGTGGTGTAGTGCTGGCAGATAAAACTTTCCTCAAAGGTAAATTCTCCACGGACGACGTCTCGGCGGCGGATAACACGCGGACCCGCGCCATGCGGGAGTTCTTCCATGTGCTGTTCGACAGCGACCGTTTCGTTTCCGCGGCCATAATCCCCACCGGGGAGGGGCTTGCCGCGGGGATAAAATCATAGGCCGCGTGAATACGAGAACGCTTTTTTTATTACCCTTTTTGCTGGCGGCCGCCGCGTGCGCGCCTGCCGCCGGCGAGCGTCCCCGGCTGGCTAAACCCGGCAAGCCCGCCCCCCAGCTGCGGCTTCCTAAACTGATCAACGCTCCCCTGGCCGAAATAAAGAATTGGGACGACCTTAAAGGCAAGGCTGTCGTTCTCGATTTCTGGGCCACCTGGTGTGAAAACTGCGTAGACTCCATTGCCCACCTTAACGACCTCGCCGACCAGTTCAGCGCGGACCCTGTGGTTTTTATCGCGGTTACCGACGAGACGGAAGGCGATGTGACGGCATTCCTGAAAAACCACCCTATGAAGGGTTGGGTAGCTCCGGAGGCGGGGGCTGAAATATTCCGGGCCTTCCGGGTTTACGGCCGGCCATACAGCGTATTAGTGGCCAAAGACGGCAGGGTAGCGGAAATAACCACCCCTGGCGCCCTGGCGCCGGAGAACATCCGCAACCTCCTCAGCGGTAAAATAGCGCCCGGCGGCGCCGCGGCAAACCCGGCCGCGGAGGAGGCCGTCCTGGCGGAATTCTATATTGCCGAGTCGGCCGCGTCGGGGGGGGGGAATGTTAAATCCTCGCCAAGCCGGCTGCAGGCCTCCAGCATGCCGCTTAAGTACGCGTTCGACTTTGCCTTCGGCGCGGTGGATAGATTCGAGATTAAACCCGAGGCGGCGCGTATAATGGACGCTTCTTATGATATGCGCCTGCGGTTCCCAAAGGGCCGGGGGGACCAGCTGAAGCGCGAGTTTTTCCTTAAAGGCCTTGAGACCGCCCTTGGCCTTAAGGTCAGGGATGTGTCGCGTGAGGTGGAGGTTTATATTTTAAAGACCGCTCCGGGGGGGCCGGTAAATGTGAAGAAAAAACAATCGCCAGGCGATGTCAGATTCGAGGGCCAGACCTGCGTTGTGGACGGCGGTTCTTTTTCCGTGCTTGGCGAAGCGCTGCGCTCGCGCCTAGATGAAATAGTTCTGGATGAAACCGGCGTGAAAGGCAACTATGCATATGCCTTTGATTTTAAAGACGGGGATAAAAAGGCGCTTAACGCCCGTCTGGGCAGCCAGCTGGGCCTCCGGCTTGAGCGCCGGTTAAGGAAGATACGCATATTGGAGATCAGCAGGCCGGCCCCATGAAAAGGCTTTCCGCCAAGCCGACCGTTTACCTTATCGACGGTTCTAATTTTTCCATGAGCGGCTGGGAAAAAGCGGGCGGGGATTCGCCGCGGCAGCTTGAAGAGGATTTTATCGGGTGGTTGGAGGCTGTTGCGCGCACGGAGGCTTTGCGGGCTTCCTGTTTCCGTGTTGTCTTTGACGGGCCATGCCGCAGGACGGGGCCGGCTGGGCCTTCGATAACCATTTATTACAGCGATAGCGAGCCGGCCGACGAGATGCTGGTGGAACGTGGTTATTTCATGCAGAGCGAAGGGGTCAGGGCAGTCATAGTGACCTCTGACAACGGCTTGCGCGGCCGCGCCGCGGCGGAAGGTGTGAAAACGCTGACGTGCGAAGCTTTCCGCGCCATGGCCGCTGCCGAACTGCGCAGGGAAATACGGTGAGTTTCGCGGCCCGGGCCGGGGGCGGAGTGTGCCGCTCTTGATGTTTGAATATCCCTGTGCCGCGATAATTAGATAAAATAACCGGGACGGGTCCGGGTGCCGCGTTGACGGCCGGGGCTGGTTTTGTAAGGGCTTGTGGCGGAACTGGTAGACGCGACGGACTTAAAATTCGTTGGCCGCAAGGCCGTGTGGGTTCGAGTCCCACCATGCCCATTCAGTTAAGGTGTGCTGTCTGGAAATTTAATCAGCGGAGGCTTCTATGGGATTTGCTCCTGTCGGAATAAAACTTATATCGGGCGGGGTGGCCGCGGCCATAGCCGGCGGCGCGCTTATGGGCTGGTGCAGGTGGACCGGCATGACGCTGCTGTTCCTGGGGTTGTTCTTCGCCGCCTTTTCGGCCTACTTCTTCCGTGACCCTGAAAGGCCCGGAATCTTCGCCTCCGGGGAAATAGCCTGCCCCGCCGATGGCACGGTGCTTACCATTAAAAACGAGGGGACACCGGGGATTACCGTCGTGCGCATTTTCCTTTCCGTGCTCAACGTGCACGTGCAGCGTTCCCCCATGGCCGGGAAGGTGGAGAAAATAAAATTCACCCAGGGCAAGTTCGCCATAGCGTATAAGCCGGAAGCGGCCGACAACCAGCGCAACAGTATACGCATAACAGGGACGGACGGGCGCGCCGTGGAAGTGGAGCAGATTACCGGCTCCATAGCGCGCCGCATAGCCTGCTATGTTAAGGAAGGGCAGGACGTTAAGATCTCCGAACGCATAGGGATGATCTATTTCGGTTCGCAGGTGGCGGTGTACCTGCCGGACACCGTGCGCGTGCTCGTGAAACCAGGCGACAAGGTGGCAGGGGCTGAGACGGTGCTTGCCCTCTGGTAAAGAGATTAAAGGACTTTTAATTTATGGAAGAGATACAGGAAAAAAAGCGTATAGACATGGTCAAGCTCAAGAAGACCGGGGCGATAGTACTGCCCTCCATCTTCACCATAGCCAACATGGCTTTCGGCTTCTTCGCTATCCTGCTGGCTTCCGAGGGTAAATTTGTGCAGGCGGCGTGGTTTATCGTGGTTTCTTACGCCATGGACATGCTCGACGGCCGTGTGGCGCGCCTGGTGCACGGAGAAAGTTCCTTCGGTGTCGAGATAGATTCGCTCTCGGACTGGATGTCGTTCTGCATAGCCCCGGCGTACCTGATGTATAAGCTGGCGCTCAAGGATTACGGCGTCTGGGGCTACCCCGTGACCTTCCTTTACGTCCTGTGCGGCGCGCTGCGCCTGGCCCGCTTTAACGTCAAGTCTCACTTCGGCGGCGGCTCCAAGGATTATTTCCAGGGTCTCCCCACTCCCGGCGCTGCCGGTGTCATGATCTCCTTCGTGCTGGCTTACAGCCTGCTCGAGGGTGAAGGCGGCGCCCGCAGTATCCCGGGGGTGTCTTCGTTCATGCCCTTCGTCTACGCCGGCATTCCGTTCATCGTGGTGACGCTGGCGCTCTTGATGGTCTCCAACGCTCCCTATGCCGCTTTCAAGGGCGACATGATAAAACTTAATTCCATCAAAGGAGTCCTGTTACTGACGGCGATGCTCTCGCTTATAGTGGCCTATCCGCAGGACGCGCTGTTTATTTTCTTTTCCATTTACGCCCTGTCCGGGATCTTCGGCGGGCTCTACAACATAGTGAAAGGCAGGCCGGAGGCCAGGCAGGGCTGACCAGGCCGGATAATAAAAAGCCCGGGGACAGCCCCGGGCTTTTTCTTTTGGTTCGCCGTCTAGTTGGTCCTGATGTCTTTGGGCTTTTCGTCCTGTTTTCTCGGGAACAGGGGCGGGACTTTCTGTGGTTCCGCCCCGTCGGGAGTGATCTTGCCAGCGCCCAGCTGCAGGTGCATGCGGCTTGCCGTGTCCGGCATGAACGGGTCTATCCAGCCGGCTATAAGGCGCAGGCACCAGATCATCTCATGCAGGAAGGGCTTGAGCGCCGCCGGGTTGGCCTTTGCCATCTCCCAGGGTTTTTTTGTGTCCACCAGGCGGTTAAGCGTGCTGACGCCCTGCCAGATCTTTTCCAGCGCCTCGCTGAACTGCAGGGCCTCCATGCTGCGGTGTATGCCCGGAGTCCAGGATGTCAGTTCACTGAAGGTTTCGGAGTCCGCGGGCTTTTCCGGCAGGCGGTTGTCCAGGTATTTCGCGGCCATGTTCATGACGCGCGAGAAGAGGTTCCCCAGGTCATTGGCCAGGTCCGCGTTGTAGCGGCGGTGGAAAGCCTCCATGGAAAAATCCCCGTCCTGACCGAATGTGACTTCCCGGAAAATAAAAAAGCGCAGCGCGTCCACGCCGTAATCTTTTACCACGTCCTCGGCCTTGATGTAGTTGCCGCGCGATTTTGACATTTTATCGCCATTGATGGTCCACCAGCCGTGCGCGTAAATCTTGCGCGGCAGTTCCACGCCCAGGGCCATCAGCATGGCCGGCCAGATCACCCCGTGGAACCGGAAAATTTCCTTGCCCACCAGGTGCACGTCCGCCGGCCAGAGCACAGGGAAGTCCGGGGAGATTTTATCGGGGTTGTACCCCGGGCCGGTGGCGTAGTTAAGCAGGGCGTCAAACCAGACGTATACGGTGTGTCTGGGGTTGGACCTTACCGGCACGCCCCAGGCCACCTTGGTGCGTGAAACAGAGATGTCTTTCAGTCCTGATCTGGCGAAATTTATAAGTTCCTGGGCGCGGTAGCGCGGGGAGAGGAAGTCCGGGTGTTTGGCGTAATGTTCAAGCAGGGGCGCCTCGTATTTTGAGAGCCTGAAGAAATAAGTTTCTTCGCTCACGCGCTCAACGGGCCGCGCGTGGATGGGACAATTCTTGTCCTTAAGCTCGCCTTCGTCATAGAAAGCTTCGCAGGCGCTGCAGTACAAACCCTCGTAGGCGCCCAAATAGATGTCGCCGCTCTTTATAAGTTTCTCGAACACGGCCTGCACGCCCGCCTCGTGCGCGGCGTCGGTGGTGCGGATAAAGTGATCATATTTTATGTTCAGGGTTTTCCATAGTTCCCTGAAGTCCGCGGAGATCCCATCGCACCAGGCCTTGGGCTCCATGCCTTTTTCCCTGGCTATTTTTTCGATGTTCGCGCCGTGTTCGTCGGTGCCGGTCTGCATGAAGACGGGGATGTCGCGCGAGCGCAGGTGGCGCGCCAGTACGTCCGCGGCCAGCGTGGTGTAAGCGTGGCCGATATGCGGTTTATCATTCACGTAATAAAGCGGGGTGGTGATGTAATATTTCTTGGTATGCATTAATTGAACACCTCGGTTCCCAGTAATTCCTCAAGTTTCAGTCCGGCTCTTTCGCTTTCGAGCAGGGTTATTTCCAGTAGCTGCATGTATGAAACGTTGCGGTCAGCCATGCGGCGCAGTTCCAGGGTGCGGCGCAACAGGGCGGTATATCTGTTTTTCGCGGGCCCGGCCTCCGCCGCGCTCCAGGCGATCCTGATGTTCGCCAGGGCCAGTTCAAGCAGCGTTTTTACTTCTTCCCTCGCCAGGTGGCTGTCCCTGGGCAGGCCCGCCGCGAATTTAAAAGCCCTTGAGGGGTCCCCCGCGCGGAGTTTGGCCAGGCGCGCTATAATACCGCCGGCTTCGGCCGCTTTTTCAAGAGAGCCCCGCGCCAGGGCGGCAAGCCTCTGCGCTTCGTCCGGGGCGGCGCCCTGCGCAAGGAGGAGCGCTCCCACTACGCTGCGCGACAGCGGGCCGAACTCCACCGGGCAGCAGCGTGAAAGTATGGTGGACAGCAGCGCGTTCTTCCTGGCCGCGGTCAATATGAGCACCGTGTTCGCCGGCGGGGCTTCCAGGGTTTTCAGCAGGGCGTTCTGCGCCTGCGGCACAAGAGCTTCCGCGTCGCGTATAATGAAAACCTTCCAGGGCGACAGCATAGGTTTCTGCTGTGTCCAGCGGGTAAGTTCCCTTACCGTGTCGATCTTTAAATTCGCGCTTTCATCTTCGTTGAGCAGGGCGGCCTGGAAGGCGGTATCCACTATGCGGATATCGGGATGTGCGCCGCTTTTGGCCTGGAGGCAGGAATTACAAAGACCGCATGAATCCCCGCTTTGGGCGGGGACAACGGGCTGCGCAGCGGGGACTTCCGCGGTCTGCGGGGCGGGAGGGGCCGCTTCCGAAGCCGCAAACAGCGTGTCCAGAGATTCTTCCTGCGGGGGGGGGGATGTTTTTTCAACAAAAGGGACGCGTGTGCAGTTGAGCGCCGCGGCAAATGCCAGGGCGGCCGGGAACTTCCCTATGCCGGCGGGACCGTGAAATATCATGGCCGGCGGCACGCGCCCGGTTTCAACCAGCGAGCGCAGACGCCGTATGGTTTTTTCGTGCCCTGAAATACGGGTAAAAGTCATTGTTTTTTGTTTCCGCGTTTCCAGGCCTGTCGTTTTAGTATTTTTGCCACCCGGGCCCGTATCTCCCGCTGTATTTCGGCTACGGGACGGCCCGCGTTAACGCGTGTAATGCCGGGCCTGCGCGCCAGCGTCTTGTAGGCCCTGTTAACGCGCCGGCGAAAACTGTCAGGCTCGCGTTCTATGCGGTCCGCGCCCTGGAGCTTTTCACCCGCGCGTTCGCGGCGGGCGAATACTTTATCCGGGATATCCATCACCAGGGTAAGGTGCGGTTTGAGTCCCAGCGTGGCTATCCGGTTGAGCGTTTCTACGGTTTTAATCGGCAGGCCGCGGCCATAGCCCTGGTAGGCGGTGGTAGAAAGCGTGAAGCGGTCCGAAATTATTACCTTGCCGGCTTTTAAAGCGGGGAGGATCTTTTCCAGGGTGTGTTTTATGCGCGAAGTTTCATAGAGGAACAGTTCCGTCATAGGCTCTATCCTGCTTTTCGGATCAAGCAGTATTTTGCGTATTTTTTCCGAAAGGTAGGTGCCGCCGGGTTCCCTTGTGACTATCACTTCGCGGCCAAGGGCCTCGAACCAGGTTTTTAAAAGCGCGGCTTGCGTGGATTTGCCGGAGCGATCCGGCCCTTCCAAAACTATAAATATGCCTCTTTTCATATGTGCGTAGGTATATGATAGCAAAGGCGGACGCATGGCGGAAATGGCCAGGCTTGACCGGGTGGGGTTTTGCTGAGACTTTTCTTTTTCCGGATTGACGGGCGCAGGGTTAAAGATATTTTTCGAGTCTTCGTTTTAATCCCGGTTCGAGAGTGTCCGAGCATTTAGCTTTTCCACATACGCCCGTATGGGAATAAAGCCAGAAAAGGTTGTTCAATGCCTGGGGGTGGGCGGGATTTAACAGCAGAATTTCCCGGAGGGTTTTTTCAGCCAAAGCGTACTTGCCCGTCCTGTGGTAGAGTACGGAGAGATTAAACAGGAGTCTCGGGTTTGCGGGGGCCGCGGCAACGGCCTTCTTCAGCAAGTCTTCCGCCAGGCCGGTTTTCCCCGACAAGGCATAGGATATCGCCAGCAGCGAAACCGCTTCCGTGCTGTAAGGGTTTATCCTGAGTGTTCTGGCCAGGTAGTCCTGGTAGCAGGCCGGCATCTTTCCCCGGAAACAGGCGTTGGCCATTCCAAGGTTGGCCGTTTCATTGTCCGGGTACCGTTCAAGTATCGACGCCCAGAGTGTCTGCCCGTTTTTCCAGATGCCCGCTCTGTTCCGCGCCTGCAAGGTCCAGGCAAAAGCCAGGCTGGTCAGCAGCATGATGAAAAGTGCGCAGCGGGCGGGACGGTTGTCCGCAATGGCGCGGAAAAATGCCGCAGGGATAAAAGCAAGTCCTATACCCGCGATGTAGAGATAACGGTCCGCCGTCATTATTTCCCCGGCGGGGACCAGAAAAAGAAAAGGGAAAATGTTGACGATGAACAGCATGAAACCAAAAGCGAAATTTTTATGCTTCCTGGCTGCCCAGACCGTCAGTGCCAGCAGAGCCGCGCTGGCGAGGGCGTACCGGAAGAATGACCGGCTGAAATCCGCCGCCATTTCCACGTAGGGATAAAAAGCGGAAAGGCCGAAAGGCAGGAAAAAATTTTGCACATAAAACACAAAGGAGGCGTGCGGGTAAGGCTTTAAAGGCGGCTGGCCGGTGTGCGCCTGTACCGCTACCGCCACCGCGGCGAAGATCCCGCCAAGCAGGAAGAACGGCGCTTTTTCGCGCAGCAGGCGTTTGTCTGCCGGCCGCTCCAGGAAAATATCGATAACCAGCAGGGTGAACGGAAATGTTACGGCGGCCGGTTTTGCGAACAGGGAACACAGGAAAATAATAAGTGACGCCGCGTAGTATGCGGGACGTTTATTGCCGGTGTAGCGTACGTAAAAAACCAGGGCGGCCAGGTAAAAAAAAGCGTACAGCAGGTTTTTTCTCTCCGCTATCCAGGCCACTGATTCCGTGTGGACGGGATTTACCGCCCATAGCAGGCTGGTCCAGAACGCCACTCCGGTGCCGGCACCCAGCAAAATAAATACCAGGAAGACCAGTGCCGTATTTGCAATATGCAGCAGCAGGTTGTCCAGCCTTCTTACAAAAGGATCTTGTCCGAAAATCGCTTTTTCCACGGAAAAGGACAGTATTGTCAGCGGGTGATACAGGCCCAGGTGCGAAGTACTGAATATGCTCCTTATGCCTGCGGCCGAAATATCGGTCCGCCGGGGATTTTCAGAGGTGTAGTCTATGTCGTCCCAGTTTACATAACCATATTTAAGCGTTGCGGAATATGCCAGCAGGACAAAGGCGGCAAGCAGTATGCCGGCGAATATTTTTCCGGTCAAGCTTCGGGAGATGTCAGTTAACATAAAATAGGCCAGTTATGAAGACACGGCTGTCACCTGGAGCAGTGACTGTAAACTGTCTGCGCCGCTAGGAACACTCCGAAAAACCGCAGTCGTGGCAGGTGGGGCCGGAGCAGCCGGATTCATAGCTGACGTTGGAGGAATAGCATTTGGGGCAGTACTGGGTGCGGGAGACTTCCCAAAGCTCAAGTTTTTCCTGGCCGTTAAGCTCCTGGTCGCTGGCAAGCATGCCGGTGCGCTTAAGGTGGCTGCGCAGGGCGATGGCTATGCCGTGCGCCACGGAGTTGATGCGGTTTTCACCCAGGCCTATCGGGCGGTCTCCCTTTACGGAGTTCAGATGTTTTATTATGCGCACGGGATCGCCGCCTTCCTCAAGGTATTTGGACAGCAGTATGCCTATAAGCGAGGTCATGGCGCTGATTTCAGTGCCCAGCGGGGGCATATTGGTGAACACCTGGTAAGGGCCGTGCTCGTTGTAGTTTACGTGAATATGCAGGGGCCCGTACCCGGTTTTAAGCTGGAAGTATTCGGAAGAAACTCCGAAAGACCGGCAGCCGGATTTTTTCTTCTTATGCTTTGCCGCTGTCCCGGGAGTAAGGTTCAGGACCTGCTGGGCCTTGCACCCGTCGCGGTAGACGGTCAGTCCTTTGCAGCCCAGCTTGTGCGCCAGGAGGCAGCAGTTCTTCACGTCCTCCGTGGTGGCGGTAGAGGCCATGTTGATGGTTTTAGAGACGGCATTATCCACATGCTTCTGAAAGGCGGCCTGTATCCGGATGTGGTTTTCCACGGATACGTCGTGCGCCGTGGGGAAAAGGTCCTGTATGCGTTTGGGGATTTCCGGGATGCCGCGCACCGACTTGTGGTTGGCTTCCACTTTCTTCCACAGGGTTTTTTCGTCCAGGCCGAAGTAGGCGTTCCTCTGCGCCAGGAGTTTGAAAAGGGCGTTGACTTCGAAAAACGTGTCTTTGACGTCCGCGTCCTTGTTGTTCTTCATGGCGTCCAGCGCTTTGGCGTTGTAGCGCGTGTAGGCGATGGCGAAAAAAGGCTCGATGCCGGAGCCCTGCAGGCCCGCCGCTATGGCGATAGTGCCCGTAGGGGCTATGGTGGTGCGCGCGGCGTTGCGCGGTCTGGCCGCCGCGCCCCTGAAATGTTCGCTTTCGGCGTCGTAAATGGACCCTTTCCAGTTCGGGAATACGCCGCGTTCCCCGGCCAGCCCTTCGGAGGCCTCAAGGGCTTTTTCGTTTATGAATTTTATCACTTCTTCGGCTTTCTTCATCCCTTCGGGGCTGTCGTATGACACCCCCAGTTTTACCGCGGTCTCTGCCCAGCCCATTATCCCCAGGCCTATCTTGCGGTTGCCTTTGGCTATGCGCTCAATTTCAGGCAGCGGGTAATTGTTTATCTCTATGACGTTGTCCAGGAACCTGATGGCGCGGCCCGTAACTTCAGCCAGGCGGTCCCAGTCTATTTTGCCCCGGGTCAGTTCCCCGGTAACGAAGTTCGCCAGGTTTATGGAGCCGAGGTTGCAGGCTTCCCACGGCAGCAAGGGCTGTTCGCCGCAGGGATTGGTGCTCTCCACCTGGCCCAGCGCGGGCGTAGGGTTTGAGTTGGTCTCGTTTATGCGGTCTATGAAAACAATGCCGGGGTCCCCGGTAGCCCAGGCGGCTTCCACCAGGGAATTGAATACTTCCCGGGCCTTGAGGGTGCCGGTTGGCGCCAGGGTGCGCGGGTTTAAAAGATCATAGGCGGAGTTGGTTTCCACCGCCTTCATGAACTTATTGTCCAGGGCTACCGAGATGTTGAAGTTCTCCAGCATCCCCTGCCGGGATTTAAGTGTGATGAATTCCTTTATTTCCGGGTGCCAATAGGGCAATATCCCCATGTTGGCGCCGCGCCGCGTGCCGCCCTGTTTTACCACGTCCGTCAGCTTGTCGAACAGTTTCATGAACGAGATGGCCCCGGAGGCTATGCCGTTGCTCTTTTTTACCGTGTCACCTTTGGGGCGCACCCGGCAGAAAGAAAACCCCGTGCCGCCGCCGGATTTCTGTATGAGGCTTTGCGCCGTAAGGGCTTTGGCTATCCCTTCCATGGAATCGGGTACTGGCAGCACGTAGCAGGCGCTAAGCTGCTGGAGTTCGCGGCCGGCGTTCATGAGGGTGGGGGAATTCGGGAGGAAGTCGAAAGCCGCCATCATGCCGTAAAAACCGGCCTGCGCGCGGTTTGCCAGGGCTTTCGCCTCTTCCACATTGCTGCGGGTTTTCTTGAGGTTCGCCACCAGTTTAAGGAAATTAAGTTCGCGTTCGGAAGATTCCGCCAGGCCGTAGTGCAGCAGCAGGGTACGCGGTTCGCCGGCTTCGCGCTCCTGCCGCAGGTATTTTACGCCCTCGAACACTCCCCACTCTTCGGCCCCGGGGTGGAAGAGTATTTCCGAAAGGGCTATGTTGCCGGCAACCCGCTCGAACAGGTCTTCCACGGTATTGTCGTCCCGGAGATACTTGTCGCGGATGACTTTCTCCTGGTTCTCGCTTAGCGCGATCTTTTTCTTTTCCAAGGCCAGTGGTTTCATTTTAGATTCCCGCCCCGTGAACAGCTGCCGCCGGTTTTTAAGGGAAAAACCCGCCTGGTTTAACGCCTTGAAGGTGTGGCCTGGGGTTAATCTATCAATCCTGTGTTTTGCTGTCAACTTTCACGACGGCGCCTGTGCGCGGCCGCGCAGAAAACAATTATTTAATCTAAATGTAACCTTTAATTGACGGCCGGGGCCTATAATTAAAAGGCGACAACTGTGCGTATCTGTTGAAAGGCAGGGCCGGCAAATTGCACAATGTCTTGGTCAGAGGGCAATTACTATGAATGAAAAATTTGACGAGTCTTCACTTAACGAGGCCGCTATAAACGACGTGGAAACGGCCCGGCTGGCGCTCAGGTGGGCGCTCGACAAGATACGCGTCCTGCATGAAGAGGACCTTAAAACACGCCAGAACCTGCAGGAAAAGAACAGCCAGGTGGTCTTCCTGGAGAACCAGTTGAAGACGAAAACCGCGGATATAGAACGCGCGGTAAGAAGCCATGACGAGGAAATGAAGTCCAGGCAGGACTCCCTGGAAAATCAGTTCCGGTCCAGGCTTGAGCGCCTGTCCGAACGTGAAAAGGAGCTTGAGGACAAGATTTCGAAGCATGAGGAACTGCTGAAGGTCAAAGAAGTCCGCCTGCATGAGGATTACCAGAAGAAGTCCGAGGAACTGCGCGGGCGCTGGGCGCAGGTGGAGGGGGAGTTGTGGCAGCTGCGTCAGGAACAGATGGCCAAACAGCAGGAATTCGAGCGTGTTTACGAAACCAGGCTCGAGGGGGAGAAAAAGAAGCTGGCGGAGGAAGGGGCGGCCGTAAAAATTTCTCTGGACAGGACATACCAGAACAAGGTTGAGGAATTGGAGAAAAGGGAACGCAGCGCGGGTGAGGAATTAAAAAAGCAGGAGGCCATGCTTAAGTGGGCGAAGGACAGCTGGCAGAAGGACACCGAAGAGCGCGAGCGGACGCTGAACCAGAAAGGCCTTGAAGTGGAGAAAAAGATACTGGAGAAGAACCAGGAACTGGATACTTTCAAGGTAAAGATCTCGCTGCTTGAAAAACAGCTCAGCGAATTGCCCGAAGCCGTAAGGCGCCGGGACGAGGACCTGTCCCGCTACAAAGACGCCATGCGCAGCCTTGAAGGGGTTATCGGCGCCCTTGAAGACGAAAAGAAGAACCAGCAGTCCGCTTACGAGGGCCGCCTGGCAAAGATGGAGCTGGCTGTAGAGGCGGAAAAAACGCGTTTCAGGGAAATGGAAGCGGAGATTCCGCGCCGCCTGAAGATGGCGGTGGAGCATGAGCATAACCGCCTGGCCGAAAAACTGCAGGATATAGAACATAATTATAAAGAGGACCTGGCTAAGCGCCACGAGGAAATAGACTACCTGCAGCGCAACCTGCGCACCTTCGAGGACACGATAAAGACCCTGCAGGCTGAACGCGAGGTTTTTGTTCAGAAAGCCGCTCAGGCCCAGGCGCAGTACGCCGCCAAACAGGAGGAGTTTTCCTTCCGGGAAAGGCAGCTTCAATCCGAATACGAGGTGCGGCTGAAAGTAGAGACGGAAAAACATACGCGGGACCTGCGCGCCGAACTCGATACCGCGGGCCGTATTTACGAGGACAGCCACCGCCTTAAAACCGAGGAGATAAGCCACCTCCGCAGGGAAATGGAGGAGTTGGCCAAAGAACGCGCCGCCAGCCGGGAGCTTGTGGGCGAGTTGCGCCGGGAGCTGGAGTCCGCGAAGGAACGCCACTTGGCCGAAACTTCCGCCATCAAACTTAAATTCACGGCGGAGTACGAGCAGCGCGTGGGAGCAGAGACCGCCGAAGCGCTTAAGCGGCAGGCCGCGGAAAAACAGAAGTTTGCCGAGATCCTGGAGGAAAAGAGCCTTGCTGCCTCCTCCGCGCTGGAACGGAAAGAAGAAGAATTGAACCTGCTGAAACTGGCGCTGCAGAAATCCCGCGAAGAGCTGAAACTTGCCCTGGCTGAAGAAAAAGCCAGGGGCTGTGCAGCCATAGAAGAGAACGCCATGCGCAGCACAGAAACGCTTAAACTGCGCGAAGACAAGATAGTGGAGCTCGCCAGGGCGCTGGAATCGGGCAGGCTTGAAAAAGAAGAGCTGCTGATGCTTGAGCGCCAGCGCCTGGAAAGGCTGTACGCAGAGAAGGAAAAGGCCATGGATGCCGAACTGGCCGTCCGGGATTCGGATGTTATGCGGGCCCGCGACACCCTGGGCCGGGCCGCCGCGGACAAAGAGGCTCTGGTTTCCGCGTTCAACGCGGAGAGGCATGCTTTTGAGGAGAAGATCTCGGCACTCTCTGCCCGCCTTGCCGATGAGGAGGCTTCGGCCGTCGTGAAGGCCGACGCTGCCGTGCGCCGCGAGGTCGCGCGCTATTCGGAAATCATAGAACGCAAGAATAACGAGCTCTCCGTAGCGGCGCAGGTGCGGCAGACGCAGGAAGAGGCTTACCGTAAGACCCTGGAAGAGTTCCGGGAAAAACTTGCCGATACGCTGAGCCGGTTCGAGGTGGTGCGGAAAACCGCGGAAGACCGCCAGCAGCAGGTTGCCGCCGCGCAACTGGACCTGGCGCGGGAGAGAAAAAGCGCGGAAGACTCTATTGCCCATCTCAGCGCCCGGCTGGCCGGCAGGGAAAAAGATTATAAGAACCTGCGGACCGAATACGATGACTTTAAAGCCGCCTTTGAGGACGAAGTGCAGACAGGGGAGAAAAAATACGAGGACGCCATGCTGCGCCTGCGGGCTTCCGAGGAACAGAAAAATTCCCGGGACAAGCAGCTGGAGGCCTTAAAACGGGACGCGGAACTGCTCCGCGCCGAGCTGCTGCGCCACGACAGGGAAGCGGCGGAGCTTAAGGCCGCGGCCGCCAAAACCCTGGAAGCGGAACGCCGGGAACTGCGCCTGGCCAATGAGCGCCTGGCGCAGGACTTCGCGCAGAAAGAAAAGACCCTGCTGTCCGAGGTGTCGGTGTTCCGTGACGAGGCCAGCGCTAACGAAATAGCCGCGGAGAAGTACCGTGCGCAGGCGGAGGAATCCATACGCAATGTTGAGCGCCTGCGGGCCGTGCTGGACGAGGAACGCGCCAGGAAGACCGGGGCCGTGGACCGTGAAGAGTTCGAGCGCCGGATAAAGGAATTCGCGGTCAGAGAAGCTTCGCTCGCGGAGCAGCTGAAAGCCGCGCGGGAGGGGCAGCAGAAATAAAAGCGCCGCGTAACGCGCGGCAGGTGAAAAAATATCCGTCCGCCTGAAGCGGACGGATATTTTTTTCGTTTAACTTTCAACCGGCCTACAGGAGGTCGTTGTTGTAGGTGCCTACGCCGCCGCTGATGCTGACTTTATTGCCGGGAACGGTGTAGGTAAGTACGTACGCGCCGTACCGTGAGGAGGTGTTGCCTACCCTGGTGGCGTTAATAACGAAGCCGGCAGAGCCTACCGTCACAAGCGTGTAGCTGAAGTCGCCCATTACGCACGTTGTGGTGGGGCAGGCGCCGCCGGTACCGGTGAAGGTCTGGTCCAGTTTGGTGAAGTCTACCGTGTAGGAGCCGTACCTGACCATATTGCTTTCTTGCGACGCCGCTATCGCCCCGAACAGGCTGTTAGGCGCCGCGAGGCGGGATCTTTCCACCACTTTGAAATATTGCGGCACGGCTACGGAAGCAAGAATACCGATGATGAGCACGACCACCAGCAACTCTATCAGCGTAAAACCTTTTCTGTTATTCATAATACTCCTCCCCCTCAGTAATTGTATGCAGATGCGGCCTTTCAATAAAAGTATAGCATATCAAGCCGGTTATTTGCATGTGGCGGTTGTGAGTTTTTTGTGAAGTTTCGGCCAAGGGCGCCGCGGCGTTTATTTTTTGACCTGGTTTTTCACCGCTTTCCGGGGCGGCATTTTAAGAAGGTTCCGGTACCATTGCCCTACTTCGTAGCCCCGGTTAAAGTTCCCTTGCCCGCGGGGTCCTTTAAGGTAACGGCACAGTTCCCGCTTTATTTCAGCCAATGAAACTTCTCCCTGCCATACTTTCATTTCCGCGTTGGGAAGCTCCCCGGCCCGTAAAATACGGAATTCGTGCTCTCGCAGCCATTTTTCCCCAGGGCGGCCGCGTTTAACAAAAACAAGCGCCTGTGCGTCCCAGTAGACCATGGCCCAATCTTTTACAGGCAGTACCAGGGTATGTTCCGGTTTGGTAAATTGAAGACTGTTCGTGCCGTCAGGCTGTTTGGTCACGATCATATACTCCGGAGGGCGTTTTATCACGGCCAGTTCTATGCCGTATTCCGCCGCCATCCGCTTCCACCGCGCCGGGTCGTGAACGTCCAGCGTCTGTCCTTCCAGGTACGGATGGAAAATATACCTCCCATCCACGAAAAGTTTGTAATCCGGGTAAAGCATGTAGCCCAGGTAGCCGCCCCAGCCCCAGTGGTTATACATGCGCAGCGGGGAGAGCTGCGCGGTATTACGTTTAAGAAAGTCCACGGCGCCCTGTGGCGCGTACAGCGCGTCCCACTGTTTTCCCAGGCGGCTCCAGACATTGGTTTGAAAATGAGTCAGCATAAACAGCGCGGCGGCCAGCATAACCGCCCTGGCGGCCAGGCGCTTTTTTCCGGTCCACTGTTCCAGGGAAAGCAGGTACAGCGTGAAAGGCATGGCCGTAAGTGCCATGAAAAATGTGTTGCGGGCGTGGTTGGCGGAGGAGAGGGAAAAATAAAGTACCGCGCAAAGGTGGGCGTAAGGGATATCCCTTGTTTTTAAGAACCTCCGCAGCATTACGGCGAAAGCTACCGCTGTCAGGGCCCAGTAGGGGCGCTGGTAGGCCGTGTATATCGATGCTCCGTGCCATTCCTGGAGATATTCCTGGAGATCGGTGATAACGGCCAGGTGGTGGAAAAGAACGGAGTAAATTTCCCAGCCGTAGGCGTTGAGCAGGGTGCCGGCGGCGCCGGCGGCCAGGCAGGCGCAAAGCCTGAAAGTTTTGGCCAGCGGCAGGAATTTGCCCCGCCCGTAAACGGCGGGCAGCGCGGCCGGGAGGAATTCACCGAAGGCGTACATGGCAAGCAGAAGCAGGCCGTAAGCGAAACCCGCGTGGAGGTTGGCCCACGCGGCAAAGAACAGCATGGCGGCCGCCAGGAGCGCCGGCAGGTTCGCCGGCAGGCCTTTCAGCCTGAATTTTTCCAGCCAATATACCTCGGCCGCGAAGAAAGCCATGGTGAAATTTTCAGGCCTGACATCCAGCGAGGGAAGCAGGCAGGCGGTCAGGAGCGGCAGGGTCAGGAAAAGGAATTTTTCCAGCCCGTAAAGACGCATAAGTTTTGCGAAAGAAAAAAGTGCCGTCGACACTATGAGGGCTTTCAAAACTATCAGGGCCCAGAACCCGCCAAGGCGGTACGTCCCGTAGAAGAGCAGCTGCGTAGCCCATTCGAAATCTATCCACGGGCGGCCCTCCATGGTCCAGGAAAGAAAATCTTCAGCAGGCAGCCGGTGATGCGCCAATATCCACCGCGCGGCGGAAAAATGCCAGTGGAGGTCCGGGTTCAGTACCGGCAGGAACAGGGCGGAAAGGGATATTGCAACGCCGCAGGCCAGCAGTGCGCTGGAAAGGAAAGGCCGTGACTTTTCAAGCAGGGCGAGCGCCCGGGCAAGGGCATTGCCCGGGCTTACGGGCCCCCCGGCCGGTAAGGCTTTTACGGGGTTATCGTGATTCATCCCATTTATAGCCGAAACCTTCCACGGTTATAAGGCGGTTCTGGACCTTCCCCAGGCTTTTGCGGAGGGTCTTTATATGGGTGTCAACTACCCGGCTGGTGTTTTCGTAGGGCCTGCCCCAGATCCTTTCCATGAGGAACTGCCGGGTCATTACCCGGCCGCTTTTTTTTACCATCAGGTACAGGATCTCGAATTCTTTGGGCGCAAGGTCTATCAGGCTGCCCGAAACCCGCGCTTCGTGCCTCGGGTAATTGATGGTCAGTTCTCCGGAAATCAGGGTTTCTTCCTCGCGGTCATCCTGGCCGTTCATAAGGCTGCGCCTTATGAGGGCTTTTACCCTGGCCACGAATTCATCCGGGCTGAAAGGCTTTGTCATGTAATCGTCGCCGCCCAGTTCCAGGCCCAGTACCTTGCTGACTTCGGTCCGGTCCGTTGTAAGAAATAAAATAGGTGCCAGCCTGGATGGGCCTTCGGACGCCCGCACCTGCCTGCAGAAATCCAGCCCGCTCATTCCTGGCAGGCGCAGGTCCACCACCAGCAGGTTCGGTGTGAAGCGGGTAATGCTGCTCAGCGCCTGTTCCGCAGTAGTGGCCGTAAGCACGTTGAAGTTTTCCAGCTCCAGCCGGTCTTTTACCGATCTCAGCAGCGTAAGCTCGTCGTCTATCACCAGTATGGTATGTTTTGCGCTCATATCATTGAACCGGAAAGGACAAAGTGAAAGTGCTGCCTTTGTCCCCGCTTTCCACCTCTATTTTCCCGCCATGCTGTTCAATAATGAATTTCGCGATGAAAAGCCCCAGTCCCGTGCCCTGTCTGGCCGAGGGATAGCCCTGCTTCCCGTGGTTGATCCTGTAAAATTTGCTGAAAATGTTGCCGGTCTCTCCGCGCGGGATCCCTATGCCGGTGTCGCATACGCGCACTTTCTGCCAGCCGGGCGAGGCTTCTATGAATATGCTGATGGAGCCTGAGTTGGTGAATTTCACCGCGTTGCCTATTACATTTGCCAGCACCTGGTAAAGCCTTTCCGGGTCCCCGCGCATGTCGGGGATATCCTGGCCCACTATAAATTCGAGCTTAAGGTGTTTTTGTTCGGCGTACGCCTTGAACGCCCGGACCGCGCGGTCCGCGAGATCTTCCAGGTTTACCGCTTTTATCTCCAGCGGCATTTTGCCGGACTCTATCCTGGAAACCTCCAGCAGCGAATCGATGTAGCGGTTCAGGCGCTGCGAATGTTCGGTTATGCAGAATACCTGTTCCGGAATCTTCCCGTGGTCGCCCTTCTTCGCCAGTTTTCCTATTATATCGGCGCAGAGTTCTATGCCTGTGACGGGCGAGCGCAGGTCGTGGGTTATGCTGGACATGAAATCTTTTTTCATCTCGTCGAATTCTTTCAGGCGGTCGGCCATGTCGTTGAACTGGCCGGCCAGCAGGCCGATCTCGTCCTTGCTGTTCACCGGTATTCTGTGGTCCAGGCGGCCCGCGCCTATCATGCGGGCGGCTTCACCCAGAGTCTGTATCGGGTTGGCTATCACTCGCGTTATGATAAGAGTTCCCGCGCAGCCCAGGGCGAAAGCTACGGAAAGGATGGCGAAAAAGAGCGAGGAGGACTGGCGCAGCGAGGAATCCATCTCCTGGTAGATAAGCTGTGTGGAAAAATCCACGCTGGCGAGGATTTCGCGTTTTTGCGCGTCCCATACTTTTAAGGAGGCTTTCAGTATTTCCACCCCGTTCTCTCCGCGGGTTTCCCATATCCCGGTGGGCGGAGGGGGGAATGTCTTGAAGCGGCGCAGGAACGGGGACGGCTGGGGATGGTAATAAACATCCTCCATCAATCCCCGGCCCGAACTTTCACGGCAGGATACCTGTATAATTTCCGGGGTCTTCAGGAAAGTCTTAAAATATCTGTAAGCGTAGCGTTTGCCGGGGGCGTCGGAGATCTCCCTGCAGACTTCCGACATGGCTACAAGTATCTGGAGGTTCTTTTTCTGGCTGTTGGCCGAAATGGAGGCCCATTCGTTATGCAGGAAAAGGAGCGCTATAATCCCCGAGATAGCGGCCAGCAGCATGAGCATGAAAAATATAAGCTTGCTGCGTATACTCATTGTTGTTGGTTCTGCGGAAGGGGGGTGAGATGTGCGCCCGGCGCGATTCGAACGCGCGGCCACTCGCTTAAAAGGCGAATGCTCTACCCCTGAGCTACGGGCGCCTGACTGTTGTTCTCTGACAGGATAATTATACAACAAAAAAAAATTTTTATGAAGCGCGGAGTTGCCGGCCCCGGATTTATTGCGCCGCGCGGGGATAATTTTGCCGGCCGGCAAAATTGAACTATAATGTATGCATGGCGGCCCGCAAAAAATTCAGGGTTAAAGTTCGCGTTAAGGTGCGCAACAGGCTGCTGCGCAGCGGTTCTACGGCTGCCGGTATTATCCTTTGCCTGGCCCTGGCGGTATGGCTTTCCGGGGAATCGCTTAAGGCGTCGCGCCGGTTCATAGCAAGCCGCCTTACGGCTTTCCGCCCCGCCGCTATAGTGGTGGATTCCCCCGCCCCCGAGGCCGCGGCCTCCGCCCTCGAACTCCTTTCGGGCCAAGCCGGCTCCCCGCTTACCGGGGCGCGCTGCCGGGAGCTCGCGGCTAAATTGAAGAGCCGTCATCCGGCGTTAGCTTCCGCGCGCATAACCCGCAATTTTTTTACGCGCAAGGCGGCGGTCCATGTTACCGTAGAACCTGTGGTCACCCCTTTGCTGCTTAACGGGACCACCGCCTACCTGGGGGAGACGGGGCGTTTTATGCGTGAAAATCTTTCAGGCCCCCAGGCGCCCGTTTTTACTACCGAAGTCAGGGGACCGGCCGGCCCGGCGCCCGCCCTGGTGAAGTTCCTGCGCGAAGTGAATTCTTTTTCCGGGCAGTTCCCGGCCCGCCCCGTAAAGCTTGAATGCGAGCTTAAGGATCCCGCCTGCACGTTTACGCTTGCCGACAGCACGCGGGTTTTGTGGGGAGGATTTGAATTTACCAGGATAAAAGTATTAAGATTGACTGAAGTCCTTAAAGACGCTTCGGCAAAAAATGACGGTCCGCTGCGGGTGGATTTGAGGTCTTTTAATGAAGGCAAGATTTTTGTTTCCGCGTTCCGGTAGCCGCCCCTCCTTGAAAGCGGTTTGAACCGGCCGGCCTCCTGGAGTTTAAGCATATGGGAAAATCCGAGATCATTGCCGGGCTTGACATGGGTTCCGCCCGGGTAACCTGCGTCCTCGCCGAGCGAGACGAAGAGCATAATAAAATACGTATACTGGCCGGCGCCTCCGTGCCCTGCAAGGGCCTCAAGGGCGGCGTGGTGGTGAATATAGAGGAAACCGCCCGCGCCATAGAACACGCCATGGACGCGGCCGAGAGCAAGGCCAACGAAGTGGTGGGCGAGGTTTACCTCGGGGTCCGCGGTTCCCATATACAGGCTTTCGACAATAAAGGCGGGTATAACATCGCCCGCACGGACAAGGAAATAACCAGCGAGGACGTGTCCAACGTTATTGAGAGCGCCAAAACAGTGCCGCTGTCGGCCGACCGTGAGATCCTGCACGTTATCCCCCAGGGGTTTTCGCTGGACCGCCAGCGCGGGGTGCCCAATCCCATAGGGATGGAGGGCGCGCTGCTGGAGGTAGGGGTGCATATTGTTACGGCCTCTACCCCCGTAATCAACAATCTCGTAAAATCGGTTTTTAAGGGCGGGTTCCGCGTAGCTGATACCATCTATACTTTGCTCGCCGTGGGCGAGCTGGTGGTTTCCGAAGAAGAGAAGGACCTGGGCTGCCTGCTGATAGATTCCGGCGGCCAGACCACCTCCATAGCGGTTTATTCCGAGGGCAGCATACATTTCTCGAAGGAGATTCCCGTGGGAGGGGATCATATCACGCGCGATATCGCCTATGGCCTTGGCACCACCATGGCGGCCGCCCAGGAGATAAAGGAAAAATACGGCGCGGTGTTCTCCAATATGCTGGACGAGGAGCGGATGATAAGCGTTACCCGGCTGGATGCCCGCACTAAAAAAGAAGTGAAGCCGCGCGAACTGCTGGATTTCATACAGCCGCGCGCCGAAGAAATCTTTGAAAAAATAAACCAGTCGGTGCAAAGCTCCAATTACGCGGACCTCCCGGGGGGCGCCATACTTACCGGCGGGGCGGCCCTGTTGAAGGGCATGCCTGAAGCCGCGGAGCAGCTGCTGGACCTCAGCCAGGCACGCCTGGGGGTTGCCGCCCAGGAGATACTGCAGTGCCCCGAGGAATATCTTACGCAGCCTTACCTCGGCGCCGTCGCCCTGGTCTGCTATCCGCACCTGAAGACCTGGAATACCGATGTGCCCGGCACCTCCAGGGCCGGCTCGGTGGAGAAAAAGCTCTGGCGCTGGTTCAAGGACCTCTTTTAATGTCTGACGCCCGCATACGCTACAACAAGGATTTTCGCGGCCGGGAAGCCGTTATAAAGGTCCTGGGGGTGGGCGGCGGCGGCGGCAACGCCGTTAACCGCATGGTGGACGCGGACATCCGCCTGGTGGAGTTCCTGGCCATCAATACCGACGCGCAGGACCTGCGCCGCAGTAAAGCGCCCAACCGCATACAGATAGGCGAAACCCTTACCAAGGGGCTCGGGGTAG